>DASXWF010001469.1:0-5123 GCA_036503835.1 Polyangiaceae bacterium
CGGTAACCTCGGACCGCCGCCAGCATAGCCAGGCTGATCCCCGTATTGCCGCTCGTGGCTTCGACCAGCGTGGCGCCCGGCTTCAATACGCCGCTTTTTTCGGCGTCGAGGATCATCGACAGCGCAGGTCGGTCCTTCACGCTGCCCGCCGGGTTCATGAACTCCGCCTTGGCCCAGACGGTGGCACCGGACTCCGGTCCGACGCGCGAAAGCCGCACGAGCGGGCTGTTCGCGATCAGGCCGAGCGCATCATCGGCG
Source organism: Polyangiaceae bacterium (assembly GCA_036503835.1). Taxonomy (GTDB): domain Bacteria; phylum Myxococcota_A; class Polyangia; order Polyangiales; family Polyangiaceae; genus PMG-095. The sequence goes on from DASXWF010001469.1 coordinate 259, forward strand.
ACCCTCAAGCCGTTCTCGGTGACGCGGCTCGAAGGACCGGGACGGGACGGATTCGCCTTGCTCATGTTCCTCTCAGGTTCTTTCAGCCTATCAGACCGGGCGCTCCTCGACGACCACGGGCGCTCCGAGCGCCATGAGCGCCGAGCCCGGCTCGAAATGCGGAGCCTTGAGCCTCGCCAAGGCTCGGGAGCCGCCAGGATCGCTCGCCGGCGCGGCGCTCGTTACCTCACCGACGACCTCTCCCGCCGATGAGAGCAGCGGTGTGCCCGCCTCCGGTGCGGGTCCTGCGACGTTGAGCCAGGCGAGACGGCGCTTGAGTTTGCCACGCGCGTCCTGCATGAAAACGGCCTCTTGGCCGAGGTAGCAGCCCTTGCTCCAGGAAACCGCCTTACGATCGAGCGCCGCCTCGTGCGGGTTGTCGCCCGGCCCGTAGTCGGAGCCGAAGACTCCGATTCCGCGTTCCAGCCGGAGCTCGAGCCACTCCGCCGCGCTCCCGAGGCGCGCGCCCGCCGCCTCGAGCTTTTGCTGCACGGGCGCCGCCGAAGCACGCGCCACGAACAGGAGCGCGCCGCCGAAGCCCGTGTGGTCGAGCTCGGCCACGGCCGCCTGGTCGGCCACCGTCGCTGCGAACTCGGCGGCCCGGGCGCCGTGAAGGAAGAGGCATTCGAGCTCCTCGGACCGGTCGAGGACCTCCGCGTCCTCCATCACCAACATGCGGTCGAGCTCGGAGCGCGCCTGCTCGGCGGTGCCGGGGGCCACGGCCAATAGCAGGCGGTCGGAGGCGGCGGCCGCGTAGAAGTCCGTGTGGATCTTGCCGGTCTTGCCGAGGAGCAGGCCGAAGGTGGCCTGACCGGGGCGCAGGGTCGCCACCTCGGGCGTCACGACGCCGTTCAGCCAGGTCGCTCGGTCCGGCCCTACGACGGCGAGCACGCCGCGTTCGGACTCACGAACCAGCAGCGCGCCGTGCCTTGCCGTCTCGCTCGCCGACATGCAGGTCCCTCACTTGAGAGCGACGCCCTCTTTGATGGACGGGTAGACCCCACCGTCCTTGAGGGTGAGGTCCCGCACCCGGCCGTCCGCCCCCTTCAGCGTCATGAGGATGCCCACCATCGAGTTTGCGTTGATCAAGCCTTGGAGCTTGCCGGATTCCATCTTGGACACCGGTTGGCCCATCACGGAGATGATCTGGTCCCCCTCGCGCAAGCCGGCGCGACCGGCGGGTGACTCGACGATCACCTTCGTCACGAACGCCTGCTCCGTCCTGAGCTCGTAGAAAAATCCGGTGCCTAGCTTGCCGTGGGCGGGCTCGACCTGGATCCGGAAGCGACCGCCGTTGTCACATTCGATTTCGAGGACTGGCTCGTCCCGAGTGAGCTCGTCGAGGCGCGGCAGCTTCTCCCCGCAGATGGGCTTGGCGTGGAGCGGGTTCGAGTCCCAGATCTCGACGCGGACCACGGAGCCTTTCTTGATCCGATAGTTGGCTGGCTCCTGGTCCGGCCAGGTCGGCCTGATCGTGTCACTCTGAACCGAAGTGAGGAGGAGCTCCTTGCCGTCCACGAGGACCTTCGCGAACGGATCGGGCGCCGACCCACCCACGCTGTCCCACTGCCTTCCGTCCCGAGTGCGCGTCGGAATGTCGGCGCCGATCAAGCGGACGAAGTAAAGGTCAGCGGGCGGCGCCGGCTGGAGGACGTACTCCGGCGGCGGCTGTCGTAGGGGAGCGGACACTTCCGGAAACACGGCTCCACAGCCGAGGGCGAGCACCCCCGCGACGAGCGCCGGTACGCCAAGCGGTTCGGAGGTACGAGAAGCGCGCATGTGCGTGAAACATAACCTGGGCGACGGCGCTTGGGGAGGCATAGCAAGGCACCGCCAGAAGTACTAAGATCCAGACGTCCGCAAAGGGCGCGCGAACCATGGCACGCATGTTCGGCTTCATCGGCAATCGCTCGGATCTCGGCGCGTTGGTCCTCGCGTCGAACCGTGCCGCCCTCACGGTACGCCGCGCGCCCGAGCAGCCGCTCGGCTGGGGCATCGGTTTCTACCAGGCGGGCGAGGTCCTGCTCCGGCGGCGGCCGCTCGACGACCGCGAGGAGATCGATCTCGCCGAGGCGGCCGACGACGTTCGGGCCGACGTGCTCTTGGGGCACGTTCGCCACGCCAGCGTCGGCGCGCTGCGTACCGAGAACACGCATCCCTTCCGTTACCGCTCCTGGCTCTGGGCGCAGACCGGAACGATCAGCGGGTTCGATCGCTTGCGCGAACGGCTGATTCAGGCGCAGCCGGAGTTCTTGCGCCGCAACGTCCGCGGCGAAACGGACAGCGAGCTCTTCTTTTATCTGTTCCTCTCGTTCCTGCACGACGCCGGGCACCTCGGCGACGCGCACGCGAGCTTCGAGGCCATCTCCGCGGCGCTGCGCGCTTCGATCGCGCTCGTGGATCGGCTCTCGGCCGAGGAGGGCTTCGGCGCGAACAGCGGCGACATCCTGGTGACGAACGGCGAGCGCATGGTCGCCGTGCACCGAAACGGCACGATGATCTATCGCGTGCTCAAGGGTCGCTACGACGTGGAGGGGCTGGTCGGCGAAGACGGCATGCGCAAGGCGCGCATCCCCAGCATCGACAGCACGCATTTCACGCTGATCGTCTCGGAAGCCGACAGCGTTCCGCCCGGCTTCCGCGCGCTCGAGGGTCGCTCGCTCGTCTCGCTCACGCGCACCGATGACCCCGTGCTCGAGCCGCTCTGACTCGACTTTCGCAGTCTGGTCTCGACGCCGCTCCCGATTCTCGGGGGCGCTGTCGCTCGCCTGCGCGCTCGCGGCCTGTCACGCGGGCGGGCCCGCGTTCGAATCGGTCTCCACCCTGCCCGACACGCCACGACGACCCGCCGGCACCGACATCGACCCCAAGCTGGATTTGCCGGGAAGCGCCAGCAACGGCAGCACCGCGGCGGGCCTCGTCGTGCTCGAGGGCCCCGCCGATCCCGGCCTGGCGCGCAGCGTGGTGGCGGCATTCTTTCGCGCAGTCGCCGAGGAGTCGCCGACCGCGCTCGACGCGCTCCTGACGCCGCAAGCCTCGATTCAGAGCGGCTCGCGCCGCGAGCCGGTGCGCTCGCACTTTCAGACGCGCTTCGCCCGCCTCGACTACCGCGGGCTGTCGGGCGAGGTCATCTACCGCGAGGCGGATCTCGAGCTCTGGGAGCGAGGTGCTCCCGGCTCGGAGCTGCGCTCGACGGCTCCCATCACTCCGAACGAGCGCGAGCTCGTCGCGCGCGTGCGGGTGAACGCGCTGCCCGCCGGCCGCGCGCGCCTCTTCGGCGACGAGCTCGTGTTTCGCCTGATCCCGGACGGACGCGGGTTTCGGATCGGCGAGATCGTCGAAGACTTCAGGGTGCCGTAGCGCGATCGCGCGACGAGCCCGCCTTCACATGCCGGCGATGATCCGGAACGTCTCGCCCGTGGGAACGAGCTCGAGACGGTTGTCGGCGACGCGCCGGCGCCAGACATCGCCCTTGGGCGTGGGAATCTTGTAGCTGGCGCTGTAGGTGTAGTCGACGAGGACTTCCTCGTTTCGTCCGCGCGAGACGTTGCGGTAGCGCACCTCGTAACGGATCGCCTTCACGTCGCGAAACTTTCCCTCGAGGTATTCCTTGAGGCCCGCGTAGTCGAGATCGTCGTCGGTGTCGCTCGTCCCGCCGTCTTCGTAGTACTTCTCGTTCGCGAGCTTCAGGAGCAGGCCGACGTTGCGACGCTCGACCGCGTGCCGGTAGTCCTCGCAGAATTCGACGACCTGGCGATTGAAGTCGGTGTCGTCGACGTCGGTGTTCGGGATGTACTCCCGCGAGCAGCCCAGGGCCGCGAGCAGGGAAACGCAGAGGAGCGGGAGCTTGACCATTCCGTGGATGCCGTAACGCCGGAGGTCTCCGGCGCATTCCGGGGCGGACGCTAGCACCGGCCCGGCTGCTCGAAAAAGGAGAAAAAGGCCCGGAAAGCCAGAGCGGCACGGCGAGGGGCCCGCTTTCGCCCCGAGCGGACCACGACGGCTCCCGATTTTCGGTCTTACGGAAGTTCGGCCGGAGCGGGCAGCGCGCCGAGCATCGCCGGCCAGCCTTCGCTTTCGTGGAGGACGCGCGCGCGGAGGCTCGCTGCCTCGACGGTACGCCGGTCGAGGACGGGGCCGTCGTGCGCCGTGCCCGTGCCGATCAGCACCGCCAGGGCGCCGTCCGCGGGGACGGGCAAGCCGGCCGCTTCGAAGAGCTCGCGCGTCACGGCGCGCGCGTCGTCGCACGCGATGACGAGCACGCGCTCGGCGTCGCCGAGCTCCACCAGATCCATGGCGACCAGCAACGCGTCGAGCCCCGCGCCCGGACCGCCGCCGACGGCGAGCGCCGGTCCGCGCAACGAAAGCGCGAGCGAGCATTGGCCGGCGGGGAGATTCGGTGAGGTCGCGGGAAAGCGGCGCGGCTCGACCGCGGCGGCTCCGCGCTCCCGCCGGCGCGCGTCGAAGAGCTCGTCGGCCTCGAGCGAGGCGGCCGCGGTGCCGACGATCACGGCGGTCGTCTCGGGATCGAAAGGGCGTTCGGGATTCACCAGGCCGGCCGCTGCGGTCAGGGCGAGCGCGCTCGCGCGATCGAGGCGCGTCCGATAAAGCTCCGGCAGCGCCGTGCGCTCGGCGATCACTCCCAGGTCGGGATCGCGCACGGGCTCGCCGCGCCCGAGCAGGCGCACGCTGCGGCGCGGTCGAGCGCCGCCGCGCTCCGGCGCGCCCGCACGACCGAGCACGAGCGCCGCGTTCGCGCCGCCGAAAGCGGCCGAGAGCTTCAGGCACGCCCTAGCGGCGCCCGCGCGATGGCGCGAAAGCACGCT
>DASXWF010001470.1:0-8540 GCA_036503835.1 Polyangiaceae bacterium
TCCGCCGCGTACCCGCTCGACCTCGAGGCGCGCGGCTACGCCTATGTCGAGCGTCCGAACGCGGCGCTGCTCGAGCTCTTCCGCCGCCACGTGCTCGCCGAACGGCCGCGCCCGGTCGTGCTGGACGTGGGCTCCGGGGCCGGCGCCAACGCTCGCGAGATCCGCGCGCTCGCGCCGGAGGCGACGCTGCTCGGCATCGAGCCGAACGCGCACGCCGCCGCGCTCGCGCGCGCGGCCTGCAACGAGGTGTTCGAAGGAACACTCGAGCGCTGGCTCGACCTCGAGTCATCGCGCCGCTTCGACGCCGTGCTGCTCTCCGACGTGATCGAGCACGTGGCCGACCCGCTGGCGCTCCTCCGGCGCCTCGGCGAGGCGCCCGGCACGAGGTCGGCGGCGTGGCTCGTGTCGGTTCCGAACTACGCGGTCTGGTACAATCGCCTGCGCACGCTCGCCGGATCGTTCTCCTACGCGTGGTCCGGCCTCTACGATCGCACGCACCTGCGCTTCTTCACGCGCCGCTCGCTGCGCGAGCTCCTTCGGCGAGCCGGCCGCGAAATCGTGGCCGAAAGCTCGACGCCCTCGCTCGCGCAGTCGGCCGCGCCGCTGCTCCGCCTTCCGCTCGAGGCGCGCGTCGACGCCGGCGAGCACCTGGCCCTCGGGGACTCGCCGCTCTTCCGCGCGTACCAGCGCTTCGTGGAGCCTGCGGAAACGCGGCTCTGCGGCCTCTGGCCGGAGCTACTCGCCTTTCAAATCGTGTTCCTCACTCGAGCCGCGGTCGCGGTACGCTAGAGCGCACCTCATAACCTCACGAGGAGGTGAGGAGCTCTAGCCACGCGCGAAGCGCGTGAGGGGGAGAAAAACTGGCCAGCCAGTTTTTCCGGGGGCGGGACGCCCCCGAGAACAGACTAGAGCCGCGCTGCGAAGCGGCGCCGCGGGCGAAGCCCGCGTCATGACCAGCGAAGCTGGTTATGAGATAGGCTCTAGCCAGATGAGCGAAGCGGAGGTCCAGCGCTGTCCCGTGTGTGGGGCGCCGGTCGCGCGGGGGGCGCGGCGCTGCGACTACTGCTCGTCGGACCTCGCGACGGTGCGCTGCGCCGGCTGCTTCACGATGAACCCGGCCGACTCCCTGCGCTGCTCGGGCTGCGGCCGGGAGCTCGGGCTGGAGCCGATCGCGACCGGGAAGAGCGCCCTCGAGTGCCCCGAGTGCCGCAGTCGCTTCGCGGCCTACGGCGGGCACGGCGGCGTCCTCGGCGAGTGCGAGACGTGCGGCGGCCAGTTCGTCGAACACTCCTTGCTCGAGGAGCTGCTCGAGCGCCGGGAGGTGCACCGCCCCGTATCGCGCACCGCTCCGCCTCCCGAGAACCCGCTCAAGAAGCCCGTTCGCTACCTCAAGTGTCCGAGCTGCCAGGCCATGATGAACCGCAACAATTTCGGCGGGACGAGCGGCATCGTGGTCGATGTGTGCGCCCTGCACGGCGTGTGGTTCGAAGCGGGCGAGCTGCCGCGGGTGCTCGCGTTCGTCCAGGCCGGCGGCCTGGAACGCGCGCGCGCCCACAAGCAGGCCGAACGGGTCCGTCGCGAGCGCGACCGGCGGATCGACGCGGCGTCTTCGCGCTTGCCGGCCGTCACCCCGGGTAACGACAAGTTCGAGTGGGCGACCTCGTTCGCCGACGGCATGCTGGAGTTCGTCGCGCTCGTCGCCGAGGCGGTAGCCAAGAAGCATTGAGACGCTCGTTTTCTGAATAGCGTCGAGCTGCTTCCCGTCAGACGCTGCGCGCGCGCTCCGTCGGCGTTGCGCGCGTCACGAGAGAAGTGCCGGAGACGCACGGCTTTCGTCCTTGCCTCGGCCGGGCGCGTTGAGTACAGAACCAGGCGAGCGGGGGCCGTTTTTTCAGAAGGACCCATCGAAAGGAAGCGAGGGTAGAGCGAGATGCATATCGCCATCACCATCGTGCTCATCGTTTTGGCGCTCGGCTACACCGTCTGGATGCGCAAGCGCGCGTCCAGCGCGCTCGACAATTCGAAGCCGGCGTTCGTCTCGTTCTTTCAGCGCACGGGCTATCGCCACGCCGACATGCCCGACGCGCCGCCGGAGGCCCAGGCGGAGCGCTCCTTTTCCGACGCCAAGAACCCGCGCACGAACGGCACCTACTCGATTCACTACATCCGCGACTACCACGGCATTCGCATCCACTACAGCTCGGAGAACGGCGTGCGCAGGGAGGGTTCGAAGACCATCTACTGGTACTCGAACCAGTGGGAGGCGGAGGTTCCGCACGCGCCGCGCGTGCCGATGCACGTCGCCGACAAGTCGCTCGATTCGACGCTGAAGGCCGCCAAGGAGATGTTCAGCAACAGCAAGCGCGTCTTCAACGCGAAGTGCTCTCAGCGCGTGCAAACGGGAATTCCGGACGTCGACTCGAAGTTCGTCGTCTTCGGGGAAAATCCGCAGGCCGTGCAGTACGTCCTCCAGCAAAATCCGCAGCTCGTGCAGATGTTCGCGGGCTGGGCCGAGCTCGACGTTTCGGTCACGCAGGGACGCGCGGTCTTCGCCGATCCGTCGCAGCACAACATGACGGCGGCCATGGGCGGAACCATCGGGAGCATGGCGATGGGCTTCGACTACGGGAAGCGCCTCGAGCTCGCGATCCCCGTGCACGACCGCGTGGCGGATCTGTTCGCGGCGATGATTCGCGCGACGGCCTGACGTTGCCGCCACGATGCAAGACTACCTGCTCACCGCCGCGCTCGCCGCCTTGGTGATCGGCTATCCGCTCTTGGCGCGCCACCGCGCCAAGAAGGCCCTGGCCGCCGCGAAGCCGGCGTTCGTTTCGTTCTTTCAGCGCACCGGCTGGCGCTACAGCGACATTCCGGACTCCCCGCCGGAGGCGCAGGCCGAACGCGCGTACGCCGACGCCAAGAATCCGCGGCCGGCGAGCGGATACGACATCCACTACGTCCGCGACTATCACGGCGTCCGCATGCACTACGTGTACGCGAACGGCACGCGCAAGGAGGGCTCGAAGACCGTCTTCTGGTACTCGAACCACTGGGAAGCCGAAATTCCGCACGCTCCGCGCGTCCCGCTGCACATCGCCGACAAGTCGCTCGACTCGACGTTCAAGGCGGCGAAGGAGCTCTTCAGCAGCAGCAAGCGCGTCTTCACGCCGAAATGCTCGCAGCGCGTGCGGACGGGAGTGCCCGAGCTCGACGCGAAGCTCGTGGTGTTCGGCGAGAATCAGCAGGCGGTCGAGGAGCTTTTCCGCAGGCACCCCGAGCTCGCGCCGATGCTGTCCGATTGGGCGGAGCTCGACATCTCGATCACGCAAGGCAGGGGAGTTTTCGCCGATCCGCTGCAGCACAACATGAACGCCGCGGTGGGCGGCACCATCGGCAGCATGGCGCTCGGGTTCGACTACGCAAAGCGTCTCGAGCTCGCGATCCCCGTGCACGACCGCGTGGCGGATCTGTTCGCGGCGCTGATTCGGGCCACGGCCTGACCATGAGCGGCCTCCCCGAAGGAACCCCGATTCTGTGCCGGCGTTGCGGCGGCGCCATGACGTTGCTCGCGGACATGTCCGTGCAGTGCCGGCACTGCGGCGCCCTCGACAGGCTGCCGGGCGACGAGCTCGGGCGCATGCTCGAGATCAAGAATCGCCTGGCGCTCGCCGAGCAGCGCTCGCTTCAGGTGCGCGGCGTCGACGCGACGCTGGCCACGATTTTCGAAGATCGCATGGCGTTCGTGCGCGTGGGCGGGCTCTACGTCGCCGTGGCCTTGATCATCGTCGTGGCGGCGTCTTCACAGCTCATTTCGATTCCCGTGGAAAAGATTCCGACCGAAACGCTGGTGGAGTTGATCGCGGCTCAGCTGACGGGCCCCGCGATCATGATCGGCATCGCGTTCTCGTTCATGCTCGCGCTGGGCTACGGCAGGTTTCACTACCAGCGCTCGCTTCGCCCCCTGCTCGTCGCGCAGCTGCCGCCCGAACCGGGCGCGCGAGCTCGCTGTCGCGTCTGCGGCGGAGATCTTCCGGAGGCGCGCGGCGTCGACGTCCGCTGCATCTACTGCCGTTCGGTCAACCTGATTCCCAAAGCGCTGCACGGCGCGCAGGCCCAGGCGCTCGCGAGGGAGGCGGACGCCCTCCGCGCCAAGCTCACCGGCGTGAACGTCGCGACCATGTCGATCGGCCGGCGCATGCAGTGGGCGATGCTGATTTTCACGGCGCTCAGCATCCTCTTCGGGCTGTCGCTTCCCGCCGTGGGCAAGCTACTGGCGAGTTACGTCGAGTTTTGATCCGGGGCCGCTCGGCCGCGCCGAGGAGCTGGACCGAGCGGTCGCTAGACTGAGTCCATGTGCCGGACGTCCTGCCCGCGCACCATGAACACGACCATCTCTGCGATGTTCGTCGCGTGATCCGCCATGCGCTCGAGGTACTTGCCGATCGAGACCAGCCGGATCGAGCGCGGGACCGAGCTCGGATTCTCCGTCATCAGGTTGACGAGCTCGCTGATGACGCCCGCGTGCAGGGCATCGACGGTCTCGTCTCGAACCATCACCTGCTCGGCCTTGAGCGCGTCGCCCACGACGAACGCGTCGAGCGCGTCGTGAACCATGCTCTGGGCGAGGGCGCCGACGCGCGTGATGGTCGCGTCCACCGTGAAGGGCGGCTCGTCTCCGAACTCGCTCACGCGCTCGCACACGTTCACGCATAGATCCGCGATGCGCTCGAGGTCCGTCACGAGCTTCAGGGTCGTGGTGATGAAGCGCAGATCGGACGCGACGGGCTGCCGGAGCGCCAGGATCCGCAGGCAGAGCTCGTCGATCTGCTTCTCGGCGGCGTCGACCTGACGGTCCGTGGCGACCGTGGCCTCGGCGAGGCGCGTGTTGCGCTCGGCGAAGGCGCGGAGCGAAAGCGTCATCATTTCCTCGACGCGCGCGCCCATCATCAGCAACTGCTCGCGCAGAGCGGCGAGCTCGGCTTCGTACTCCCTGTCCGTGTGACGGCGATCCAGCATCATGCGCCGCAGGTCCGTTCCGCCTCGAAACTTAGCTCAGTTGCCCCCGCCTCGGTACCCCGCGTGCCCCGATTCAAGCGCTTTTCCGGGCGACGGCGACGAGCTGCTCGCCGAGCCACGGCAGGTTCAAGAAGAACAGTGGGAGCATCAGCGCGCCGAACGCCGCGTAGCCGGCTCCGAGGATCCGGCTCAACCCCCCGCTCTTGCCCGAGCCTTCCCGCGGGGCGTGACCCGGAATGGCGGCGCGCGACGCGACGCGGACCGCGCTCCGGTAGAAATTCTGGAACGGAAATCCCCACGCCATGACGCGGACGGGCTCGAGCCCGCCGCTCACGAGGCGCGCCTCGAGCTCGTCCTTGCGATAGTGACGGCGATGCCCGATGGCGACGTCGAAACGCGACATCTTGCCGCCCGGGACCGTGACGATCAGGCAGCCGCCCGGTGCCAGGAAGCGCTCGAGGCGCCGGAGGGCGAGCGCGTCGTCGGCCACGTGTTCGATCACTTCCGAGCACACGACCAGGTCGAACCTTCCGAAGCGCTCGGCGTGCTCCCGCTCGAAATCCCCGGCCGTCAGATCGAGCAGAAAGGCGTCGCTCGCCGGGCAGCGCGCGCGCACCTGCTCGAGTGAGTGCGGCGAGACGTCGGCCGCGCTCAGCGTGGCGGCGGGGAAATGGAGCGAAAGCTCCTCCACGAGCTGGCCCGGCCCCGACCCGGCGTCGAGGATGCTGCGCGCGTCGGCGGCGTGCTCGGCGATGAGCCGGCGGATCAGGCGCCGCCGGTGGAACGCGGCGGGGCTCACCCGGTCGAGGTGTTCGAGCTCGCTCCAGACTCGATCGTAGAAAGCGCCGTCGGGTTCCAGGATCCGCTCCTCCCATAGCATTCCGGGTACGGGGCGCGATAGGACTACGTCCCCGCGCATGCCGGCACGCTCGACCGCACCGAACGCTCTTCGGGAGCTCATCGGCGCGATCCTCGGGCTCGCGCTCCCGATCGTCGCGCTCCTCTACGTGACCGGGCCGATGCTCGCCGACTTCTCGACGTACGGCTTTCACGACTGGGACGTCGAAACCGCGTACCGCTACATCACGGTCGCGAGCCTTGCGCACGGCGAGGGACCGTGGTGGCACCCCTGGCTCTGCGGCGGCGTCCCGGCCTGGGGCTACGTCGAAGGCGCCTCGAACTTCGTCTCGCCCTACCTGCCGCTCTACCTGCTCGCCGACGTGCGGACCGCGATTCGCCTCGAATTGCTCGGGCAGGGCCTGCTCGGCATCGTCGGGTGCTGGTGCTTCGCCGGCTGCTTCACGCGCAGCGCCGCGCTGCGCTCTTTGCTCGCCACGCTGTTCGTGCTGAACGGACGCTGGGCGTTGCAGGCCGCGGTCGGGCACACCTGGCACCTCCAGTACGCGCTCATGCCCTGGGCGTTCTTCTTCTTCGAGCGCGCGCTGGCGCGCGACAACGCGCGCCTGGCGATCGGTTCGGGCATCGCGATGGCGCTCGCCTGCTACTGGGGCGGAATCTACCCGTTGCCGCACACGGCGCTCTTGCTCTCGGTGTACGCGCTGCTGCGCGCGGCGCTCGAGCGCCGGCTGCTCCCGCTCGTCGCGCTGGTCGTCGCGGGCGGCGTCGCGCTCGGTGTCTCGGCGCCGAAGCTCTTCGCGGTGCTCGACCACATGCAGGCCGTGCCGCGCCTGATCCAATCGAAGGAGGTCATCGGCTTCTCCGAGCTCATGGTGATGCTGCTCGCCCCCGATCAGCGCTACGGGCAGCGGCCCGTGAAGGTGCCGGCGTACAATTGGCACGAGTGGGGCATCTACGTGGGGCCGATCGGCCTGTTCGTGCTCGCGGCGGGGGTCTTCTTCGGAAAGGATCGGCGCGCGCTGGCGTTCAAGATCCTCGGCGTCCTGTGCCTGCTCCTCGGCTTCGGCGCGTTTCACCGCTTCGCGCCGTGGGCGCTCTTGCACGAGCTGCCGATCTTCGCTTCGCAGCACGTACCGTCCCGATTCCACTACCCGATGTTGCTCATGCTCGGCGCCGCCTTCGTCGCCTCCAGCGCCGCGCTCTTCGAAACCTGGAAGAAGCGCTGGGCGTGGCTGGATCTGGCGCTGCTCGTCCCGGTCGCGGCGCTCGCCTGGGACATGGCGCGGTTCTCGCGCACTCCGTTCGAACAGGCGTTCTGGATGCGAGCGCCCGAGCGCATCGAGCGCGCCATGCCCTTCGAACACCGCGAACGCTCGCCGGTGGCGTACATCCAGCCCGACTGGGCCGAGCCGATGCTGCTCGCGATGTTCGCGAACACGGGCGTCACGCGCTGCTACGGCGTGGACCCGAAGTTCAAGCCCGCCGCGGTCCCCGCGGGCGTGAGGGGCTATCGTGGCCGCGCGCACGTCGAGCTCGAGAACGGCGCGCTCGAAGACCCTCGCACGACGCGGGCCGTCGTCTGGGACTGGACGCCGAATCGCGCCGTAATCCAGATCACCGGCGCTCGCCCCGGCGCGCTCGTCGTCTACAACATGAACTACGACCCGAGCTGGCGCGTGAACGGCGAACCGGCCCTGAACCACCGCGGCCTCGTCGCCGGCCGCGCCACCCAATCCGACGAGCGCCTCGAATTCAGCTACTACCCGCGCTCCCTCACCTGGTCCCTCCCGCTCTGCTTGCTCACGCTCATGGCTTGCTTCGTGCGAGGCAGCCATCTCCAGCGCGTTCGGGGAATCGTGAAGGGTCGAGGGAAATAGAGTCGTCCGGAGTACCGGACGCCTGACCGTTCGCGTCCAGCGGGTTCGGCGCGTTCGGCGCGTTCAGCGCGTTCGGCGCGTTCGGCGGAGGAAACTTCGAAGCTGGAGTTTGAATTGGTTGCCCCCACGTGAGGGCGGCGAAGTACATCCCGTCGTGCTCGGCCTTCGGCCTCCGCGCGACGGGCGCCCTCCTTGCGCCGCTTCGCGTCGCGGGGGCGCAACGGCATCGGGTCGCTGATGCCCGTCGGAAGGTGGGGCCCGGTCACCCGAGGTGACGTCACCAGTCGAGAGGACTCGTGGCGGCCACGCCACGGTGGCCTCACGAGGTGGAGCGGGCGGAAGAGCTGACGGGCGGAAGAGCTGACGGGCGGAAGAGCTGACGGGCGGAAAGCACGAGGGGAAGTGCTCACGAGGGGAAGTGCGTGGCGCAACCACGCCACGCGGCGTTTGCGAGGGCCCGAACAGCGCGGGTGGCGTGGTGCTCGGCGTCGCGGCTCCGTGCTTGGAAGTCGTCGGCCGGGTTTCTCGTGGTTGACGATCGCCGCGCCGCCCGAGCCCTTGGGGCTGCGTCTCTCCCGCGCGTTCTTTGCGTTCTTTCAGGTCGGGTCAATTGAGGATGTTCGAAGCTGGTCGCGGGAGTTTTGATCAGCCCAAGATGAGATGGGGTGGCTCGCGAGCTGAAAGCTTCTTCAGGTTCTCAGCTGCCGCATTTCGCGGCATCCAAGGCCTCGGGTAGGGAGGCCGTCTCCCTAGCAACGAGGTCACCGAGAAAGTCGGGCCTCAATCTCA
>DASXWF010001471.1:0-17086 GCA_036503835.1 Polyangiaceae bacterium
CTTCGAGGAGCCGCGCTTGGTCGCGCGCTTCGGGCCGGCGTACTCCGCGTACGTTCAGGTCACGCCCCTGCTCCCGGCCGCGTTCACGGGCGCGCTCGCCGGACTCGCGAAGCGAGCGTGGTTGCGCGCGCGTCCGACCGTGGAACGCCTGGCGAACCACACGGTGCTGTTCCGCGCGAGGGAGAGCGTCTGGGTGACGTACGGCGCGCTGGTCGCGCTCGGCGGTGTCACGGGCGCCGTCGCGGCGGCGCCGCTGCTCGCGGGGCTCGGACTTGCGCCGGGCGACATCGCGCTTTACGAGCTCGGACTCGCCGCCTCGATGCTCGCCGGGGGAAGGCTCGTGTGGCTCGCGTACGAGTGGCGGCGTGTGTGGCGGGAGCCGGCGTCGATGCTGCGCCGCGTGGGGTTCGTGTCGTTCGGCGGGTACGCGGGATTTCTGCTGTTCTCGCTGCTGTTCGCGCTCGAGGCGCGCCTGCCCGTGCTCGGTCTCTTCGATCGCGTGGTCCCGCCCGCGTTTCTCATCTCGGCCTGGGGAAGGCTCGGCTGTCTGAGCTACGGCTGTTGCTACGGCCGGCCGTGCGCGCACGGCCTCGTCTGGCGCGATCCACACTCGAAGGTCCATCGCGAGCAGGGGCCGGCCGGCTGCGTCCCGCGCGTCCCGACGCCGCTGCTCTCGGCCGCGCTGGCGGCGGGAGTCGCCGCACTCGGCGGGCTGCTCCTCACGCGCGGCGCGCTGCCGGGCGCCGTGGCGGCCGGCGTACTGCTCGCGTACGCCGTCGCGCGCTTCGGCCTCGAGCACTTTCGCGACGAGCCGCGCCTGGCACGGCGCCTCACGAAGGGGCAGCTGCTTTGCCTGCCGGTCGCCCTCGGCTCGCTCGTCCTGCTTCTCGCGCTACCCGACGCGGCGTTCGCCGGCGTGCACGCGGACTTTTCGGTGCTGCCGTCGCTCTTGCCTGCTTTCGGGGCGATCGGCGCGCTCGCCTTCCTGGTGTGCGGCTTTCACCGGCGCGAGGTCGGGCGTTGGTAGCCTACGCGTTCGAAAAGCTCTACGCGGACCTCGTGACGAGCGACGGGACCGCGTGCATCGTCTACGTCGCGTGGACGGAGCTCTTCGGGGCGCGCCATTGCACGGCCGGACTCGAGCTCTACGCCGCGGACGGCCGGCGCACGGTGATTCATGCGCGCGGTACGCCCAAACTCCCCGACCTCGACGCGGACGCGTGGCGCGTTCGTCTCGACACCCCGAGCGGACCGATCGAGCTCCGCCACGAGGCACTCGCGGGCGGATGGGCGCCGGAGCCGGGACGAGCCGACCTCAGCTGGTGCGTGAAGAGCGCCCGCGGCCGAAGCGAGTTGCGCTTCCTCGGTGACTCCCAACGCTCTGTGCTCTCCGGATACGGCTATGCCGACTGGGTGGTCCTGCGCCGGCCGACACGACAGCTCGACCTCGAGCAGGTCGATTGGGGTCGCGCTCACGTCGGCGGCGAGACGCTCGTCTGGAACCGCATCCGAGCCGGGCGAGGGCGAAGCTTCACCCGCGTCCTGTCGCTCGGAGCCGGGCGCGAAGAAACGAACGAGCTCGCGATCGACGAACACGACGGGGGCGTGACCGTCAGCACGGGCGCAAAAGCTGCGCTCGAGCTCGATCGGGGGCGCGTGCTGCACGACGGGCCGGCGCTCGACGACGAGCGCTTTCCGTCGCCGCTCACGCGGGGGCTGGTCGCGCTCGTGAGCCCGAAGATGACCGAGACGCGCTGGGTGCGACGCGCGCGCCGCGGGGAAGAACGGGGTTGGGCGCTGCACGAGCGAGTGCGCTTCGGAAGCAGCGCATGACGTTCGCCGCGACGATGGCTCACTCCGCGCCCGGGGCACCCGGACCGCGCGGACTCGAGCTCGCGCGAGCGCTGCTCGCGCTCCGCGAGGATCCTCTCCGCGCGTTCGAGCACCTGCGTGCGCGCCACGGCTCGATCGTGCGCATCGCGCTCGGCGCCCGCACCTTCTACATCGTCGCTTCTCCGGCCGCCGCCCGGCACGTGCTGTGCGACAACGCGCGCAACTACGGCAAAGCGACCTGGTCGTACGATCTCTTGCGGCTCGTGCTCGGCCGGGGCCTGCTCACGAGCGAGGGCGCGGCCTGGCGGAGCCAGCGACGCTTGCTCGCCCCCGTGTTTCAGCGGAGCCGGCTTCCCCACCTCGCCGAAACCACGCTCGCCTGCGCGGACGCGACGCTCGAGCGCTGGCGGGCGCTCGGAGACGGCAGCGTGCTCGACCTCGGGCGCGAGATGGCAGCGCTCTCCCTCGAGGTTCTCGTGGAAACCACGCTCGGCGTCGATCGCGGCGACGCCGGCGACGTCACCGAGCATCTCGGCGGCATCCTGACCTACATCCGCGAGCGGACCGGCCGTCCCGTCGACTTCCCCGTTAACTGGCCGCTTCCCCATCATGTCCGCTTCCGCAGGCACCTCCGTGCCCTCGACGCGATCGTTCGCCGCGTGATCGAAACTCGCCGTCGCGCGCCGCACGGCGGCGACCTCGTCGGCACGCTCCTCGCCGCGCGCGACGAGACCGGTCGCGCGCTCGACGACTCCGCGGTCGCCGACCAGGTGAAGACGTTCCTGCTCGCCGGCCACGAAACCACCGCGAACCTGCTCACCTGGACCCTCGGCTTGCTCGCCCGCCATCCGGCGGCGGCCGCGGCCGTGACGCGCGAGGTCGCCGGCAGCGTCGGCCAGGCGCCGATCGCGGCAGAAAACGTTCGAAACCTCGCCTTCACGCGCGCCGTCCTCGCCGAGTCCCTCCGCCTCTACCCGCCGCTCTGGCTCGTCGAACGTCGCGCACACGAAGCCGACACGCTCGACGGTCACCCCGTCGAACGCGGGGCCACGATCGCCGTCTCGCAGTACCTCTTGCACCGCAACCCCGAGCACTTCCCGGCTCCGGAGCGCTTCGAGCCGGCGCGCTTCCTCCACGACGAGCCGGCCGGCGCCCGCGCTCGCGGCTACCTGCCGTTCGGGCTCGGCTCGCGAACCTGCATCGGGGATACCTCCGCGCTGACGCAGGCCGCGGTGGTGATCGCCCGCCTGGCGCAGGCCGCTGCGGGCGCGGACGGTCGCCGCGCGCTCTCGCTCGCGCTCGTGGAACGCGAGCTGCCGCCGCCCGAAGCGTTCGTGACGCTGCGACCCGCCGAGCCGGTGCGGGTGCGGGTGACGATTCAGGGCGCCGGCCGCGGGCGCTCGTAGAGCCAGACCACCGGCACGCCGTCGTACGTGCCCATGAGCACCGGCGTGCGAGTGCCGTAGGCGACCCACAGCTCGTACTCCACGCGTCGCATGTGCGCCTCGTGGTGATAGAGCGCGAGCCGCGACGTGTGGAGCGAGAGCGTCGGGCGCAGGTCGCGCCGGACGCGGCCGTCGGAGCGCAGGATGTCCCAGCTCTGAAGCGCGGTGTCGTGCACGTACACGGCCGCCCCCTGCGGCGCCCGCTCGTTCAGGCCCCGCGCGAGCGCACCCGTCGTGTACCCCCAGAACGTGCGGTTGAGCCCGAGCGAAGCTGCGCCCGGCGCCCCGCCGACGAGCGGCGTGTAGAACGTGAGGCCCCAGGGATGGGAGTGGACCGTCATGACGAACGGTCCGGCCAGACAGGCCGTCGCGAGCGCCCCTTCGCGAAGCGGCGCCGGCAGGCGCGAGAGCCGCGGCAGCGCGGCGAGCTTTCGCGCGACGAAGGCGAAGCCGCGCGCAGCAAACAAACACAGGAACGGGTACGCCGTGATCCAGTGCTTGGTCCCGCCGAAAATCGGTGTGTCGGACGAGAGCCAGGGCGCGTAGCTCACGCACAACCCGAGCAGCCAGAGGCCGTCGAGCGCGACACGCGCCGAGCTCCGCGTGCGCCACGCGGCGCTCACGCCGTCGGCGAGCCCGATCGCGAACAGCACGAGCAAGATCGCCGGCACCGTGGCGAGCGTCATCACCCACGCGTAGAGCCGCGGCATCGGCGGCTTCCAGTAGGTGCGGCCGAGGAACTCCATGTTGTAGTAGTCGTGGTCGAGGTGGAAGCGCACCCATGCGAGCAGGCGCTCGCCGGTGTCGAACCAGATCCAGGGCCACAGCGCGTAGAACACGAGCGGACCGAGCACGAAGAGCGCCAAGAGACCGTACGGGACGCGCCTGCCGAAGGGTTCGGAGCGCGCCGCCTTCTCGTAAACGCGCAACGCCACGTAGTGAACGACGAGCGCGAACGGCAAGAGCCAGGCATTGTGCTTGGTATCGAGAAAGACCCCGTAGAGTACGCCGGTCGCGACCGCCCAGCCGAAGCGCCGCTCGTCGAGCGATCGGAAGTACGCGTAGCTCGTCACGAGCCACATCGCCGCGACGGCCACGTCCATGCAAGCGAGGTGCGCGTGAAAGAACACGGCCGGCATCCAGGCAAATCCGAGCGCCGCCACGAAGCCCGCCGCGCGCCCGGCCGCCTGCCGTCCCCACAGGTAGAGCACGGCGACCGCGAGCGCTCCCATCAGCATGCCCGGAAAGCGATAGGCCGTACCCGATTCGCGAAACACGGCGAACTTCTCGTGGAGCAGCGTGTGCGACAGCGCGAACAGCGTCTTCATCAGCCCGGGATGCTCGGGCACGCACGAAAAATGACGATCGATGCTGCTCTGCCGGAACGCCTCGAAGCCCTCCTCGCCGATGCGCGAAAACCAGCTCTCGATGCCCTTGGCGCACTGGACGTAAAACCCTTCGTCGCGCGCGTAACCGAGCGACCCGACGCCGGAGAGCAGCAGCGCGAGGTAGCCGAGCGCGAGCGCGAACGCGAGCAGCCGGTCGAGACGATCGAGGCCGGTCCCCTCGACGCCGCGCTCCTCGCTCATTCGACGCTCTCCGCGTAGAAGCAGAAGTGCCGCGCCGGCGCCCGCTCCGACTGCACCTCGAAATCCAGCGTCACGGTGCGGCCCGCGTGCTCGCCGGACGGCAGCGTGAACCCGTGCCAGCCCCATTCGTCCTGATGCCGGTAGCTGCCGAGCAGCGCACCATTCGCCCGCGCGCGCAGCTCGATGGGGCGCCCGAGGCCGTCGCGGAACAGAAAGTACGAGAGCCCGGCGAAGCCCACGAGCGAACGACCGAGCGGCACGTCGCGAAAACGCAGCCGCAAGAAGCCTTGCTCGGGCGGATGCGCCCAGAGACAGCGCCGCGGGCGGTACTCCTGATCGTCGATGACCGTGATCCCGACGAACGACGCCTCCCCGCCCGGACACACGAAGCGCTCGCGCGGGAACGTCACCTCGCCGTGAAGTCCACCCGCCACGACCCGCGCGTGATCGTCGTACGGACAGGGCGCCGCTTGGTCGCCGTCCACGACCGACACCTCGAGCTCCGCCGGCACGACATGCGCGAGGAAGCGATGGCGCGCCCGCCGCGGCGCCGGGTTCTCGAGCACGCGCAAGACGAACGGGCCGCGCTGCTCCTCGGAGACGACGCGGAAATCGCGCATCTCTTCCGCGCGCGCACCGAGCGCCGCGATCTCGAGCACGCGGCCGAGGCCCGCGGCGTCCGGACGCGCCAGCTCGTCGAGCGGAAACGCGGCGTCGCCGAGCACGTGGCGAGCGAGCGGCTCGGCCCATGCGGGCGCCACCACGATCGGCTCGCCGGGGCGCTTCTTCGCCAGCACGGCCGGCCCGAGCGCGCGCCATTCCGCTTCGCGCGGCGCGCGCTGCGCGAAGAAGAAGTGCGCGCCGAGCTCCGCGAGAGCGAGCAGGGGGACGGACAGCCAAAGCAGGCCAGGAACGCGCACGGCCGGCGCAATCTGCCATAGAATCCGGCGCGATGACCCACGCGGAAACGTACCTGGCGGAAGCTCAGCGCGTCCTCGAAGCGCTCGACCGGGCCGCCGTGGAGAGCGTGGCCGACGAGCTCGCGGCGCTCCGCGACCGCGGCGGGCGGCTCTTCGTCCTCGGCGTGGGCGGCGGCGCCGGTCACGCGTCGCATGCCGTGAACGACTTCCGCAAGCTGTGCGGCATCGAAGCGTACGCTCCGACGGACAACGTTTCGGAGCTCACCGCGCGGGTGAACGACGAGGGCTGGCCCACCGCGTACTCGGAGTGGCTCAAGGTGAGCCGGCTCGGGTCGCGGGATCTGGTGTTCGTCTTCTCGGTCGGCGGCGGCAACCTCGCGGCCAACGTGAGCCCGAACCTGGTCCACGCGCTCGAGCTCGCGCGCACCGTCGGCGCGCGCATCGCGGGCATCGTGGGTCGCGACGGCGGCGACACGGCGCGTCACGCCAACGCGTGCGTCGTGATCCCCACGGTCAATCCGGCGACGGTCACGCCACACACCGAAGGAACGCAAGCCGTCGTCTGGCACCTGCTGGTTTCGCACCCGAAACTGCAGCTGCGAGCGACGAAGTGGTAGTTCTGTTAGAACGGGCGCCAGTGCTCTTCCTCGACAGCTCCGATCCGGACGAGATCCGCGCGCTCTTCGCCTGGGGCGTGCTCGCGGGGGTAACAACCAATCCGCTGCTCTTGTCGCGCGAAGCGCCGAAGGTCGAGCTCGAGACGCGCATTCGGGCGGTGTGCAAGGCCTCCCGCGGCCCCGTCTCCGTCGAGCTCCTCGCCGAGACCGAACAGGAGATGATCGAAGAAGGCCTCCGCTACCACGCCTGGCTCCCCGAACGCGTGGTCGTGAAAGTGCCCCTGTCCGGTGAAATCGCGATGCGCGTGCTCGCTGCGCTGGCGAGCCGCGGCGTACCGACGAACGCCACCTGCTTGATGAGCTTTCAGCAGGCGTACCTCGCCGCGCTCGCCGGCGCGACGTACGTCAGCCTGCTCGCCGGCCGCATCCGGGACATGGGCTACGACGCCCGGCCCGCGATCGCGAGCACGCGCGCGGCGCTCGATCGCGAACAACTCCCGAGCCGCATCATCATCGGTTCCATCCGTCAGACCCTGGACGTGAGCGAGGCCGTGGATGCCGGCGCGCACATCGTCACCGTGCCGCCCGCCGTGCTGCGCAAGATGCTCGTGCACCCGCAAACGGAGCGCACCGTCCGCGAGTTCAACGACGCCTGGAAAGGACGCGGCTCGGGCTAACCGGGCTGCACGTCCGCCGAGCGCCAACGTGGAACGCCTGCCGCGGCTCCGGCATCGGCTCGGCGCGTTGCTCGACGCCCTGCGCGCCTTCGACGACGGCGCGGGCCTGCCCGCCGCCGATCCGCGCTTCGAACGCGCCGGGCGCGTACTGGCGCTCACCGCCACCGCGCTGATGGTGGCGGTAGGCCTGTTCGAGATCGACGCTCCGTTCGGAGCCGGGCACTACGCCGCAGCGACGGCGGTGCTCACGGCCGGCGAGAATTTCTGGCGTTTCGGCACGCTCGCGCCGCTCACGCATCACCCGCTCGGCGCGCCGGGCAACGCGGACTACTACTGTCATCACCCGTTCGGCATCTTCTGGACGGCGGGGTTGTTCGCGTGGCTCGGTCACCACGAGTGGGTGTGCCGGCTGCCCGCCGTACTGATGAGCGCGCTGATGCCCGCGCTCGTCTACGGCGCGGGCCGAGGACTCTTCGGTCCGCTCGCGGCGGGGCTCTCGGCGCTCGCCTTCGCCGTCCTGCCCATCACGCTCGCTTACGCCAACTTCTTCGCGCTGGAGGTTCCCGCGATGTTCGGCATGGCGCTCGCCGTGTGGGGCTTCGTGCGTTTCTCCCAGAGCGGGCGGCGGCGCTTCGCAGCGGCGTTCGTGATCGGGCTCGGCTACGCGATGGCGGCGGACTGGCCCGGGTTCGTCTTCGCGGCGCTCGTGCTCGGCTGGCTCCTGCTGCGCGGCTTCGTGTCGAGGCGCTGGTTTTCACCGCTACCGTTCGAGCGCTTCGCGACCGCCTGGGCTCTCGCGGTCGCGCTGGCCGTGGCGCTCGCGGCCTATCACGTCGGCGTCTTCGTGAAGCTCGACCAGTTCGACGAGTTCGTGCGCCAGGGCGAATTCCGCTCGAAAGGCGCCGACCTGCCGCTCTCCCAGACCCTCGCGAAGCGCGCGTACTGGATCGCGCTCGCGTTCACGCCGCTCGGCGTCTGGATCGGCAAGCTCGCCGTGCCCGTGCTCGCGGCGCGCGCGCTCCTCGAGCGCCGCGATCTCGAAATCCTGCCGCTCGCCGTGCTCGGCACCGCGATCTTTCAGTACGTCGTCTTCAAACAAGGCGCCGACATTCACTTTTTCTGGCCGCACTATTTCGCGCTCTACTTCGCGTACGGCTTCGGCGCGCTCGCGGCCACGCTCGAGCGCGTCCTCGCGTGGGCCTCGACGCGAACTCGGCGCGAGCTACCGGCGTCGAGCCTCGCGATCTTGCTGCTCGCCCTCGGCGCCCTACCCCTGATCGCCATCCTGCCCGACGGCTTGCGCGCGCTGCGCTACGCGCGCAAGAGCGGCGCCCGCTTCAACGAGAAGGGCTACATCATCCACGCCGACTTCGACAAGGCCGCCGCCCTCTCCGAAGTAGCCCGCGCGCTGCCACCCGACGCCACGCTGGGCGTCCACTCGAGCATGAAGCAGTCGTACTGGATGGACTGGGTCGTGGAGCGCCCGCTCGATTCGGCCCGAATTCCCGCGCCGGGGCGCCCGTTCGAGAACTCGCACTTCTGCCTCGACACACGCTTCGCGGAGGCCGCCGGCGTGCGGGAATTCGTGCGCGACTTCGCCGTCGACGCCTACGGACCGTTCCTCTTCGCGGACTTGCAGACACCGGCGCGGCCGCTCGCGGCGTTCGAAGTGGCGAGCCGAGAGCCGAGCGTTCTCGAACGCATCTTCGTCTCCTCGACGCATGCCCTCCACGACGTCCGCCCGAGCCCTTTTCTCACCTGGGAGCTTCGCACCCACTACGAGCAGACGCCGAACCCCGCTCCCGAGCGCACCCCGGTGAGCCTCGAGGAGCTGCGGATCGCTCACAACGTCGCCGTCGCGAACGGAGACACCACGCGCGCCGAGGGGTTGCGCGCTCGCCTGTTCGCGGGCGCGGACCGGCGTATCGCGTTCGCATCGGCGGAGGACATCGAGCTCCTCGCTCTCCGCTTCGAGCGCGGAGCCTCCGACCTCTTGATCCTCTACTTCTCGCCTCGCGCGCCGCTCGCGGAAGATCGAAGCTTCTCGATCACCTCTCACGTCGAAGCCGCGCCGCGCCTCTCGCTCACGCCTCGCGACGAGCTCGCCTGGGACGTCGGCATGCCGTTCGCGATCCCGACTTCGCTCTGGCATGCCGGCTTCATCTACAGCTCTGCCAGCGAAATCGTCCGGCGCCCGGGACGCGAGCGCTACGCAGGGGCGTGGAGCGGGCGCAGCGCCGGGGAGCAGCGCCGCGCGCGCGAAATCACACTGTTGACGCTCGACTGACGCAGCAGGCCGCCGAGTGCGAGCCCGCGAATCGCCACTCCAGACGGCTCGCCGCCACCCTGATACAATTGTCGACCGCGTGGAGTCGAAATCGGCAGAGCAGCGTTTTCTCGTGGTCGGTGGTGCCGGCTTCATCGGCAGCCACCTGGTCGAGCGCCTCGTCCAGCGCGGAAGCGTGACGGTTTTCGACAACCTTTCGGTCGGCAAGCGCGCGTTTCTGGAGACCGCGTTCGCTTCCGGGCGCTGCAGGCTGCTCGAGGGGGACGCGCTCGACGCGGAAGCCCTCGCACGCGCAGCGGCAGATCACGACGTGCTGTTTCATCTGGCCGCGAACCCCGAGGCGCGCTGGGGGCTCGAGAACCCGCGCCTCGACCTGGAGCAGGGCACCATCGCGACGCACAACGCGCTCGAGGCGGCACGGCGAGCCGGCGTCGCCACGTTCGTGCTGGCGTCCTCGGGCACCGTCTACGGGGACACCCCGGAACCGTGCGGCGAGGAAGATCTCGGGCACCTGCCGATTTCCCTGTACGGAGCGAGCAAGCTCGCGGGCGAGGCGCTCACGAGCGCCTACGTGGAGTGCTTCGGCCTCACCGCGCGCATCTTTCGTTTCGGCAACGTGGTCGGGCCGCGCGGGACTCACGGCGCGGCGCTGGATTTCTTGAAAAAGCTCGAACGCACGCCCGCCGAGCTCGAAGTGCTCGGGGACGGACGACAGGCCAAACCGTACGTCTACGTGACCGACTGCGTCGACGGCATACTGTTCGGCCTCGATCAGGCCCGGTCGAAGCTTCAAGTGTTCAACATCGCGCCGCACGGCGTGACCAGCGTGAGCCGCATCGCGGAGCTCTGCGTGCTCGCCTCTCCGTACCCCGAGGCGCGCATCCGTTACACCGGCGGGGAGCGCGGCTGGCGTGGAGACGTCCCGCGCTCGCGTCTCGACGCGGAGAAGCTCGCCGCGCTCGGCTTCCGGCTCCCTCGTTCGAGTGACGACGCCGTGCGCGCGGCCGTCACGGAGCTCGCGCGCGAGGTGTTCGGCGAGCGCGCGAGGTCCGTCTGATGCAGGCCGTGATCCTCGCGGGCGGCCTCGCGACGCGCCTCGGAGCGATCGCGCGCGATCGACCCAAGTCGCTGGTCGAGGTCGCGGGGCGCCCCTTTCTCGCCTGGCAGCTCGAGCGCATCCGCGACTCGGGGTTTCGCGAAGTGCTGATGCTGATCGGGCACCTCGGCGAGCAGATCCGGGACTTCGCCGGCGACGGCACCCGCTTCGGACTGCGCATCGGCTATCGCGACGACGGCCCTTCGCCCCTCGGTACGGCGGGTGCGCTCCGCGCCTGCACCGACGCGCTCGCGCCCGACTTCCTGGTCACCTACGGGGACAGCTACCTGCCGTTCGACTACTCGAGACCGCTCCTCGATCTGATCGAGCACCCCGAGGCCGAAGGGACCCTCTGCGTCTTCAGGAACGAAGGCCGCTGGGACCGCAGCAACACCCAGATCAACGGCGAGCGCGTGCTGCGCTACGAGAAAGGCACGCGCGATCCCGCCTTCGATCACATCGACTACGGCGCGACCGCGCTGAGGCGCGACGTGATCGCCCGCCTGGCGCCGGGCGTCTCGGCCGGCCTGGACGGCGTGCAGGCCGCGCTCGCGGCCCGGGGCGAGCTCCGCGCCTACCGAGCGGCCACGCGATTTTACGAAATCGGCTCGCCCGAGGGACTCGCCGAGCTCGACGCCCTGCTTCGTATGCCGAGCCCGACACCGGACTCTCAGAGCCCGAGCTCGCGACGAACTTGACGCACTCACGCTCGGAACGGCAAAAGAAGCGTCCCCTCGACTCGCCCCGGATGCTCACGCCCAAACCGTTTCTGAAATGGGCTGGCGGAAAACGCCAACTCCTCGAGCACCTGACGCGCCACGCTCCGTCCGCGCCGAAGGTCTACTACGAGCCCTTTCTCGGCGGCGGGGCGCTGTTTTTCCATCTCCAGCCGAAGCGGGCCATCCTCACCGACTCGAACGCCCGTCTGATCCGCACCTACCGCGGCGTCCGCGACAGCGTCGAGGACGTCATCGACGAGCTCTCGACGTTCCGGCACAGCGCTCGTTTCTTCGAGAAGATGCGCAAGCGCGCCATCGATTCGGCGAGCGACAGCGAGCTCGCGGCGTGGTTCATCTACCTGAACCGCACCAGCTACAACGGCCTCTACCGCGTCAACAGCCGGAACGTCTTCAACGTCCCCCTCGGCCGCTACAAGAACCCGACGGTCTGCAACCCCGAGCTCTTGCGAGCATGCTCGGAGGTGCTCGCCCACGCCGAGCTCGAGATCTCGGATTTCGAGCCCGTCCTCGACCGCGCCAAGCGAGGCGACTTCGTGTACCTGGACCCGCCGTACGTCCCGCTCACCACCACGGCAAACTTCACGAGCTACACGCGAGACGGCTTCGACGACGCCGACCAGCTGCGCCTGCGTGACGGCGCGATCGCGCTGAAGGCGCGCGGCGTGAAAATCCTGATCTCGAACTCCTCCGCCGCGCGCGTTCACGACCTCTACCGCGACTTCCGGCGCATCAAACTCTCCGCCCGTCGCAACGTGAACAGCAACGCCAAAGCGCGTTCCGGCGTCGCGGAACTGCTCATGTTTTGAGCGCCGCCCCGCCAGACAATGTCCTAGCGCCCTCCATCGGCCTGGACCTGCTCGCTTGCGCAGTATACGGTCGAACGAATGCTGCAGCCCGCGCTCTCCCTGCCCTTGCCGGGCTTCACGGAGCCGCGGGCTGCGGGTGAAAGCGCGCCGATACCGGCGCTCGCGGAGGCGCGCGGCAGCGTCACGCTCGCGAGCACTGACGCCGTCGAATGGCTTACGTCCCTGCCTGCCGGCAGCGTCGACTTGGTCGTGACCGATCCGCCGTACGAGTCACTCGAAAAGCACCGCGCCATCGGCACCACTACGCGCCTGAAGCGCAGCAAAGCGTCCAGCAACGAGTGGTTTCCGATCTTCCCGAACAGCCGCTTCCCGGAGCTCTTCGCCGCGGTCCACCGCGTGCTCAAGCGCAACTCGCATTTTTATTTGTTCTGCGATCAGGAGACGCTCTTCGTCGCCAAGCCCCTCGCCGAGGCAGCGGGGTTCCGATTCTGGAAACCGCTCGTGTGGGACAAAGAAAAAATTGGTATGGGATACCATTACCGCTGCCGGTACGAGTTCATTCTGTTCTTCGAGAAGGGCAAGCGGAAGCTGAACGATCTCGGCATTCCTGACGTGCTCCGAGCGCCTCGCATCGTGAACGGCTACCCCACCGAAAAGCCCTCCGCTGTGTCGGAAGTGCTCATCCGCCAGAGCTCGAGTCCCGGGGATCTCGTCGTGGATCCGTTCATGGGCTCCGGCTCCGTCGGCGTCGCAGCGCTCGCTTCCGGGCGGCGTTTCGCGGGGACCGACATCGCAAAAGTGTCGCTCGAGCTAGCGCACCAGCGCCTCGTGCTGGCACCGCCCGTTGTCCGTCCCGCCGAGCCATAGGCAGCGGCGAGAAGTGACGGAGCATTTTCGCAATGCTTCGTCCGGCCAGAGCGCCGCGCGTGATCGAAAGTGCGGGGCGACGCGTCCGCACCGGTGATTCGTGAGCATGCGTCATCGGAGTAATTCCGAATTCCTGCTCCTCCTCGTACGTCTGAGCATGTAGCCAAAGAGGAGACATGCACACCATTGCGACCGGTACACGCGCTCGAGGGGAAACGTGTACGAAATGACCGGCCGGCTCGTCGATTGGCTGCGCCGGAGGCGCAGCGGTAGCGCCTTCGCTGCAGGTGTTTTGTCGCTGGCAGCACTCGTGGCGGCGGTGCCCGGATGCGCGGGCGACTCGTTCGAGTCCGACGAGGACGAGACCAGCGCAGGCGCGGGCGCCGGCGGCTCACCCGGCGGCTCGGGTTCGGGCGGAAGCTCAGGCACTGCGGGAGCGGCGGGCACGACGGGTGGCGCCGGAACGTCCGGTGGCAACGGAAACGCGGGCGGCACCTCGGGCACCAGCGCCGGCGTTGCAGGAACGAGCGCCGGCAGCGGTGGAAGCGGCGGTGCGAGCAGCGGGAGCGGAGGCATGGCCGGCGGCGACGGCATTCCTCCCGGCGGTACGGGCGGTACGGGCGCGGGCGGGAGCGACGGCGGGAGCGGCGGCTCGCTCGCCGGAACCGGAGGCATCGCAACCGCGGGAACCGGAAACATCGATGCGGGCGGAGTCCCGAACGGCGGAGCCGGTGGAGCGACGGCCGGGGCGGGAGCGGGTGGAGCCGGCACGGGAGGCGCGGCGGCCGGTGCCGCGGGACTCGGCGGCATGGGCGGCATGCCGGTGATGCTCCCCCTCATCGAGAACTTCGAAGACGGGGACATGACCGGCTGGAACCTCTATTACGTGAACGCCTACGCGGCGTCCCTGATGCCCGGCACGGGCGCGAACAACAGCTTGCGGAGCCTCCTGCTCACGAAGAGCGAGGTCACCGGCTTCTGCTGCGAGGGCTACTACCGGCAATTCCCGGACGGCCTCACGCCGAAGAGCGTGAGCGTCTGGCTGCGATCGGACGCGCACGGCGTCGCTGCCGGCTACGTTCGCCTTTCTCCGACGACCGACAGCAGCAACTGGATCGTGTCCATCAACTTCAACAACCAGGCCCTCTATGTGAACGGCGCCCAGAGCATCGCGTACCTCTACACCCCGGGCCAGTGGTACCACGTCGAGCTCCGCGAGATCGACTGGACGGCGCACACCTTCCAGGCGTGGATCGACGGCCAGAGCTTCGGAACCCTCCCGATGACCGTTCCGGACGCGACATCCATCAAGCGCATCGACCTCTACAACCGCGACACCGCCGAGGGCGTCACCGCGCCCATCGCCGCCTACTTCGACGAAATCGAGCTCCGTCCCTGAGGGGCGCTCACCCCACGCGTACGGCGAGCTTCGGCACCCCAATGCGCAGCTCGTGCGTGGTCGGCCGCCGCTCCACCACCTGCGCGGCGTCCACGACGCCCACCTCGCTGAACTGCTTGCGGGCTCGATAGATATCGACGGCGAGCTGCGTCGGCGAAGTCGCGAGCATCTTCAGCAACTCCTCCTGGTACACCCACCCGTGCGACGCCTGCGAGATCGAAGCATCCGCCTGATCTTGCACGCGCAGCCGCGCCAACGTGAGCAACAGGTACGTGTGCGCGCGCGGCCGCAGCGGAATCTTTCGCTCCCTGTGCGCGATCGTCACCTCCACGTACTCCTCGTCCCGGCTCACCACGAACTCGAGCGCCAGGGCCGACGGCGTGAGCTGCTCGATCGTCCCTGCCCTCGTGGCGTGCACCAGCGCGCCGGGCTCGAACCGGTACTGCCTCCCGCCGGCGTTCAACACCTCGAGCGGCGCGAGCACCCGGACCGTCTCCCCCTGCTCCACGATCCACTCCCCGTCCGCCTGCTGCGAAATGAACAACTCCGGCGTCTCCGGCTTCGGCAGCGCGATCAAATCATCCGCCGCAAAAATGTACTCCCCGGTCGCCAGGTCCACGACGGCCGTCCCCGGCGGATCCACATCCGCCAGCACCCAGACCTCCGTCGAGTTCCCGAACCGGAGCTCCGCCCCCAACCGCAGCAGCGTGCGCGACCCCGGCGCGACGCGCTCCCCGTTCAAGAAAGTTCCGTTCGTACTCCCCAAATCCTGCAGCTCCCAGGCCTGCCCGGTCCAGCGCAGGCTGGCGTGGCGCCAGGAGACTGACTCATCGTCGAACCGCAGCGCGGCGGCCGGCTCGCGCCCGATCAGATGGTCCGCGCCGAGGAGACAGCGTTTGCCGTGACCTTCGAGGGCGCCCATGGGGCGGCGGAAAGTACCACGGGTTGCGAGGGACTGCGAGGGAGGCGCTGGAAACATTCCGGCTTGACGAACCCTCGTCGAGAAATGTTCGAGCTACTCATACGCTCACGCTTTCCCTTCTGCCCCGACCTGCTCGGGCGCGTTCAGTTCTGCAATCCGTGACGGCGGCAGCTCGTTGGCATGGGCCGGAGTGGGGATTGTCACAATTGCCTTCGCAAGCTCGACAGCCGAGAACGCGAAATCTTGCGCCGCATCCGAGACGTTCTGCATGTATTGACCTGCCACGGAAAGCGGAAACTCCGAACATTCCAAGTCGACCCTGAGATCTTCGATGAACTTGGTAGTCCCATCCATTACTTGAATTCTCAGAATGACACAGGCGCGACCGTCGAACGATGGATGCCACCTCTCCATTTCGGCCGGGTCGAAGGTCAAGAATGCGACCATCGTGGACCCTGCCCTTCTGCACGGCTCCAAAACGAACGGTCGCCGTGGTGGTGTGGGTACGGGCCCGCTGACCGTGACTGGATCCGTATTCGCCAATTCGAAGGTTGGCGATCCTCGCCGCACGACGTAAAGCCCTTCGACGCTGAATACGTTCGCATTGGATGGGTCCACCGTCATCTTCAATCTAACTGAGCGGAATGACATACTGCCCTCGTTTCGGTGCAATTGAAATTGAGTTGGAATTCAGTCATTGACACATACACGCGGTCCATTCAGCGGAACGACCGCTGTAGCGAGAGGTTCCTGGCCATCGGACTTTCTTCCGATTCCGAGCTGACCGAACTTGTTTCGTCCCCAGCATGACAACTGCGAGCTTCCCGCAAGAGCACAGAGGTGCTTGCCGCCGCCGGCGAAGAGATCGGCCACGCCCTCGAGCGGCAATGGGTTCGGCGCCACGCCAAGTGCAGGGCCGTTGGTCCCGCGTTCTCCGAACTCGCTGCTGCCCCAACAATGAATCTGCCCTGACGCGCCCAAGGCGCAGCCGAAGAATAGGCCCGTCGCAATTGACACAACGTCCTCGGGAAGCGGGATTCTGGTCGGAGGGGCTCGTTCCACTGCTTCCAGGGCCAGCTCGCCGTCTTCGTTGCTGCCCCAGCAGTACACTCGAAAACCAGCACGGGCACAGGTGTGAAACCCGGAGGCCCTGATCTCATCAACCGTGAGTCCGTCGAGGCCGGGGACTGACCTGGCGACAGGCGGGTCTTGGACTTCCCGGCCCAGTTGTCCGGAGAAATTGGCACCCCAGCATTCGACGATTCCTTCCGACAAAGCACAGGTGTGGGACTCACCCGCAGTCACCTGCGAGGCGTTGATGATGTCCAGGTACTGTCCTCCCAACTCCCGCTTCACGGGGGTTGGGGCGCGATTGATCACGCCATCACCTTGGTCCCCGTTACCAAGCTGCCCGAAATCATTCTGACCCCAGCAGGCCAACCTGCCTCCATCGTAAATCGCACAGGTGTGAAACGCGCCCGATGCAATCCGTTCGGCCTGCTCCGCACCAAACGGAGGTAGGGCGTTGATCGGAAACGAGAAACCGTCATCGGTAGTTCCGATGCCCAGCTGGCCGCGCAAGTTGCTGCCCCAGCAAGACACAAGGCCATCCACAATTGCACAGCTATGATTGTTGCCCGCGGCGACGGCCGTAACGTTCGTGAGCTCCAAAACCCTAACGGGAACGTCCGAACCTCTATTCGTCCCGTTGCCGAGCTGCCCCGCCGAATTGGATCCCCAGCAAACGACACTACCGCCGAGCGAGGCACTCTCTCGCGCAATGGCGCAGGTGTGTTCGCTGCCCGTGGTGACATCTGCGATCTCTTCGCACCCGGTACCGCCGCACGAGAACGCACACTTGTTGCCGCAGTCGGCACAGTTGCACAAC
>DASXWF010001472.1:0-5483 GCA_036503835.1 Polyangiaceae bacterium
TTCGATTCCCGCCACGCTTCCCGCCACGCTCCGGGCCTCCTGATGCGCGCGCGCGTCCTCGGATCATCGGCGGGCGGCGGGCTGCCACAATGGAACTGCGCCTGCCGAAATTGCGAGGCTGTCCGCAACGGTGAGCTCGGAATCACGGCGCGCACGCAGGATTCGGTGCTGGTCGGTGCCGGCGACGGCGCGGCAGTTCTACTGAACGCGTCACCCGATCTGCTGGTTCAATTCGCGCGAGCGCCCGAGCTTGCCCCGCGGGCGCTCCGCCATTCGCCGCTCGCGGCCGTGGTGCTGACGAGCGGGGACCTCGACCATGTGCTCGGATTGCTCTCGCTGCGCGAGGACCAGCCCCTTTCGGTGTATGCGACGGCTGAAGTGCAGGTCGGGCTCTGTGAGCGGAACGTGCTCTTTCGTCGCTCCGCTCTGCGCTTTCGTCTGCTCGAGCCCGGCCGAACGATCGAGCTTCTCGCCGCCGATGGCGGCCGCACGGGCCTCGAACTCACGCCGTTCGCCTTGTCCGGCAAATTGCCGCGGCACCTGGAGGGCACGCGTCCGAGCGCCGCCGGTGATCTCGTAGGACTCTCGCTCGCCGCCGGCCGGCAGCGCCTGGTCTACGCCAGTACGGCGGCCGCGCTCGACGGGCTCGCCCCCGAAGTCGACGCGGCGAACGTGGTTCTCTTCGACGGCAGCTTCTTCTCGGACGACGAGTTGCCTCGGCTGGGAATCGGTACGCGAACGGCTCGGGACATGGCCCATCTCCCCGTCGGCGGCACCGACGGGAGCCTCGCGAACTTTCCGCGCTGCTCCGCGCGGCGCATCTACACTCACGTCAACAACACCAATCCGATGCTGCGGCGGGATTCCCCGGAAGCCGTGGCGGTCGCGCGCGCCGGCTGGGAGATCGCCTACGACGGCATGGAGCTCTTCTCGTGATTCAGGCGCCGCTTCCACCCACGACCTTCGAAGAGCGCCTGCGCTTCGAGGGGCGCCTCCGCTACCACGATTCTCACCCGTTCAACGAGCGCATGCACGCCGGGCAGCTGACGCCGGCGGAGCTCCGGGTGTGGGTCGAGAATCGTTACTACTACCAGTCGCGACTCCCGATCAAAGACGCGCTCATCCTGGCGAAGAGCGAAGATCCGGCATTTCGGCGCGAGTGGGCCCGGCGCATTCGCGAGCAAGACGGCAGCTCGGAGTTCGAACCCGACGGGCGGCCGGCGAGTCGTGGTGGGCTCGATCTCTGGCTCGATCTGGCCGAGGGCACGGGTCTCGGGCGCGCGCGCGTCGCTTCCTGCTCCGGAGTCCTCCGAGACGTACGGGTCGCCTGCGATCGCTACGTCGCGCTCGTGCAGCAGGCGAGCTTGGTGGAAGCGGTCGCGTCCTCGCTGACCGAGTGCTTCGCGCCCGAGCTGATGGAGCGGCGCATCCTGGCGTGGGAGAAGCACTACGCCTGGGTGCCGCGGCGTGCCCGGACCTACTTCGAGCAAAGGGTGGGTCGGGCCCGCCGAGACTCGGAGCAGGGGCTCGCCTTCGTGCTCGAGCACGCGACGACCCGGCACGCACAGGAAAGGTGCATCGCCGCTCTGATCACGAAGTGCGGCGTGCTCTGGACGATGCTGGACGCCATCGAGGAGGCGTGTCTCGAAGGCCGGCGAATGGAGCGAACGGCATGAGCCCGCAAGCGGCCGTGCGTCTGGCAGGCAAGGCTCGCCTGCGCTGGGACCCGTGGGAAGGGAAGTACCTGCTGCTCTATCCGGAGCGGGGGCTCATGCTGAACGACGCGGCCTACGCCGTGCTTGCGCTCTGCGACGGCGTGCGTTCGCCGGAAGAAATAGCTCGGATCCTCGCCCGGCGCTTCGTCCTCGGCGATGAAGCGCGCGTGCTCGAGAGGGTTACCGCGTTTCTGGCGCGGCTCTCGAGCCTCGGTCTGCTGGAGAACGAGGCCGGAGCAGCGTCGTGACGCCGCGGCCGTTCACGCTCGTGGCGGAGCTCACGTACCGCTGTCCGCTCGGCTGCCCGTACTGCTCGAACCCGGTCGAGTACGGACGCTTCACGCGGGAGCTCGATACGGCCAGCTGGCAACGGGTATTCCAGGAAGCCGCCGCGCTCGGCGTGGTGCAGGTGCACCTCACCGGGGGCGAGCCGCTCTTGCGCGACGACCTCGAGCTGTTGATCCGTTTTGCCCAAGAAGCGGAGCTCTACACGAACGTCGTGACGAGCGGCGTCCCCCTCGACCGCAAACGCTGGCAGCGAATCGTTCACGCTGGCGTCGATCACGTGCAGATCAGCCTGCAGGCTCCCACGCAGGCGGCGTCCGACCGCATCGCCGGGCGTCACGCCTTCGACGACAAGCGCGCCGCGCTCGGCTGGGCGCTGGAGAGCGGCGTTCCGCTCACCCTGAACGTCGTTTTGCACCGCGAGTCACTCGCCGGCGTGGAGGGTATGATCGACTTCGCGCTCGAGTTCGGGATTCCGCGCCTGGAGCTCGCACACACGCAGTATCACGGATTCGCCCTGAAAAACCGGGACACCCTGCTGCCCGACGCCGCGGCGGTGGAGCAGGTGCGCCGTGTCGTGAAGGCCGCTCGCGCACGCCTCGCGGGCAAGCTCGAGATCACGCACGTTCTGCCCGACTACCATGCGGGACGACCCAAAGCTTGCATGGACGGCTGGGGTCAGCGCTACATCCATGTCGCGCCGGACGGTCTCGTCGCACCGTGTCATTCGGCGCGTTCGATGACGAGCCTCACGTTCGAAAATGTGAGCGCCCGCTCGCTCTCCTACATCTGGCACGAAGCGCCGAGCTTTCGGGCATTTCGGGGTTACGAGTGGATGAAGGAGCCGTGCCGGAGCTGCGAGCGCCGCGAGCTCGATTTCGGTGGCTGCCGCTGTCAAGCGTTCGCGCTGACCGGCGACGCGAGCGCCACCGATCCGGCGTGCGTGCTGGCGCCGGCTCACGAGCTCGTGCTCGCGGCGCGTGAGGCTGCTGCGGCTCGCGTGTCCGATCCCGAGCCCAGGCGTTACCTGTATCGCTCGCCGCGCGCCGACGTCTGACGCGCAGTCCGCTGTCCGGCGTGCGACGCCCGAGCCGCTTCGCCCCGGCGAGACGGCCTGTCTCGCCCGTGAACCGAGAGAACGCCCGACGCGGCCTGCGCGGGCATGCCCGATGCAGGCCTTCGGTTCGGGCTCGTTCCGAGCCCGAACGACGGAGGAAATTCATGAAAACGAGTCGTCTGACTGCGCTGGCAGGCCTCTTGTGCCTGGTCGCTGCTGGATCCGGCGGTTGCGAACGCCGTGGCGAAGAGCGCCGCGGCGAGACCACCCGGGAAGCGGATCGCGTTCCGTCCGAGGTGACGCCTCGCGAGGGCATGCCCGGGGATCAACCGACGCCGAACGAGCCTTCGGGCACGCTCGAGCCCGGCCGGTCCGATCCGGGCGCCGCCGGCTTGCCGCGCCAGGGCAACGCGGCGGCGATCACGGCCATCACGGAAGCCCGCTGCGATCGGGAAATGCGCTGCAACAACATCGCGAGCGGCAAGAAATTCGAAACGCGCGCGGCGTGCATCGAAAAGACGCGCAACGACTGGCGCGAGGACCTGAACGGCATCGACTGTCCTCGCGGAGTGATGGACAAGGAGCTCGCCGACTGCGTGAGCCAGATCCGCAGCGAGAGCTGCGCGAACCCGTTCGATCGGCTCGGCAGCTCGATGGCCTGCAGTTCGACGGACCTCTGCAAGACCTCGTCCTGACGAGCCTGCCGGTGTTCCGAACGTCGGACCGGCCACGAAAGCCGAGCCCGGAGGCGCCCGGCACAGGGCGCTCCGGGCTTCGTGCTTGCCGATTCCGAGGACGCTTTTCTCAGTCGAGCTCGTCGAGCAGGGCGCGAGCCTGCTCGAGATGGGCCGCGAGACGCGGGCGCATCCGCTGCAGGTAGAGCTTCAGATCGGGATGTCCGGCGTGCGCCACGAGTTTCTCGTCGTACGTCGCCAAGGCGCGCTCGTGCGTGTCGACTTGCGTCTCGAGAAAGAGCTTGTCGAACGCCGACCCGCTTGCCGCACCGAGTTCCTTCTGATCGGCGGCGGCTTCGACGCGAAATCGAGTGGCCGCGCGGCTCTCGGCCGGCTGGAGCGAGAGGCGCGTTTCGAGAGCCGCTCGCTCGTCCCGCGCCCGAGCGTGATGCGCAATCAGCCCTGACGCGAAGCGTTTGACGCGCCCGTCCTCCGCACGGAAAATCGCGAGCTTGGCCTGCTCGATCTCCACGCTGTCGATGGCCTCGCTCATGCCGATGATTTGCTGATCGTCGAGGTGCTCGACGTCCTCCTTCGGCGTGACCAGGTTGTCCCCTTCCGGTTCCCCCTCGGCGGGGACCACCACGCGCGAGGCCGGTTTCATTCCCGGCTCCGCGCCCGGTTCAGCCGCCGAACGCGCCGGCTCATGCTGCTGGCAACCGGCGACGGCAACCAGCAGCGCCGCGACCGAGATTCGTAAGGCCATGACGCTCACTCCTCTCGTCGACTACAGGGTGTTGACGATGGCCCGCGCCATTTCGAGGTGCGAAGCCACGCGCTCGCGCATGCTCTGGAGCAGCTGCTTGAGCTCGGCGTTGCGCGCGTTGGGAATCAGGCGCGAGTCGAGCGCGTCGAGCGCCTTGCGATGCATGTCGACCTGGCCGAGCATGTAGAGCTTGTCGAACGAAGCGTTCTTGTCCGCGTCGTCGAGCTTGTCTTCCGTGTGCTTCGCGTCCATCCGAAGCTCTGCCAGAAGGCGGCTGTCCTTGGTGTCGATGTCCGCGCGGGACGCGAGCTCCTCGACGTCCTTCTTGCCCTGCTCATGGTGCGCGATCATCGTCTCCGCGAAGCGCTTCACCGCGTCGTTTTGCGCCTTGTCGACCGCGATTTCCGCCTGATCGACCTCGGCCTCGTTGACCGCTCCGGCGACGGAGACGATCTGCGCGTCGCTGAGGCTCTCCGTGCTGTTCGCGCCGAGTCCGCTCGCCGAGGCGGCCTGTTCGTCCGTGACCGCCCCTGACGCCGGGGTCATGCCCGACTCGGGACCGTCTTCGTAGCTCGTGGCACTTTGGGCCGGTTTGTCGCGGCTACAGGCGAACAGTGCGAGCGGCAGCGACAGAACGAGGACCCGCGCAATCGTCGAATCGATCATGGTGTACCTCACGCTTTCAATGCGTGAGGCGAGCAACTTCCGCGCCGGAGGGAACGCGCGGGCTCAGGTCCAACGAAAACGAAGGAGAAGGTTCGCTGTCGGCTTGTGCCCCGGTCCAAACGACGCGCCGAGGCGCGCTGCCTCGCGCCTAAGATTACTGTCAGAGTCTTGGAGGAACCGATCACGATCGGCATCGGAGACCGCATGCCACGCGAGTGCTCTGGCGAGGCCAAAGCCAGCTGCTTTTTCAGGTCGAGGGGGTCGCAAGACGTGACAGAAGACTGCAGGGACGGGCGCTGCCCTGCGAAGCGCAAGATCCC
>DASXWF010001473.1:0-1506 GCA_036503835.1 Polyangiaceae bacterium
CTCTCCCTTACAGCACCACCTGGCAGAGCACGCGGGAGACGCGAAGCCCAAGGGCTCGGGCGGCGCGGCGATCGTCAACGACGAGCAGACTCCGCCGTCTACCTCGAGCACGGAACCGCGACGCCGAGCACCACGCCACTCCGCGCCGCTTCAGTCACGGTGGCGCCGCCGTGGCGTGGCGCGCTACGACCTTGCCGCCCAACGCCCCCATTGCGTTGCGATACTCCCGCCCTTGCGCGCCGCGCTCCGCCGGCGTTCGTGCCGAAGCTTCGTCGCGTCCTTCCGCCGTGCCGCCCGCGCCGTGCCCCCCACGCCGTTCGCGCCCCCTCGCCGTCGCGCCCCCACGCCGTCGCGCCCCCGCTCCCGCGAAGCGGGAGCAAGGCGGGCGCCCGTCGCGCGCAGGCACCAGGCCGAGCACGACGGGACGTGCTTCGCCGTCCCCACACGGGGGCAGCCATTCCAGCTTTCGCATCGACATTTCACGGGGGCGACGCGCCACGGTCGAGCGAATGCTCGCTCTGCGAGCGCTGGTCTCGGTTTCTTCCGCACGTGGTAGAAGCAGGTCTTCATGGCGGACGACGCGGCTTCGGAAGACGAGCTCGACGTATCCGTCCTCGACGTGCTGCTCGCGCCCGTGCTCGCGCTGCTCGATCGGATCGGCGTGATCTTGCTGCTCACCGGACAGACGCTCGCCTGGATCGTGCGCCCGCCGTACCGCATCGTCCAGCTGTTCTTGGCGATGGACTTCATCGGCGTGAAGTCGATCTTCATCGTGGCGCTGACCGGCACGTTCAGCGGCATGGTGCTCTCCCTCCAGACCGTGCACAGCCTCCGGCAATTCAGCGCCGAGGGCGTCGTCGGTTCCGTGGTCGCGGTCTCGCTGTGTCGTGAAATTAGCCCGGTGTTCGCCGCGCTGATGGTGACCGCGCGCGCCGGCAGCGCGATGGCCGCCGAGCTCGGCAACATGCGCGTCACCGAACAGATCGACGCGCTCGTCACCATGGGCGTCAGCCCCGTTCAGTACCTGCTCGCGCCCCGCCTGCTCGCGAGCGTGCTCATGCTGCCGTTGCTCTGCATCCTCTACACGTGCGTCGGTATGGCAGGCTCCTGGGTCGTGGCGGTGAATTGGCTCGGCGTCGATCCCGGCATCTTCCTCGTGAACGTCGAGAAGTACCTGCAGATGAGCGACCTCACGATGGGGATGACCAAGGCGTTGGTCTTCGGCTTCCTCGTGTGCGCGATCTCCTGCGCGCAGGGCTACTACGCGTCGGGCGGCGCCAAGGGCGTGGGCGAAGCGACCACGCGCGCCGTCGTGCTGAGCGCGGTGGCGATCCTCGTCGCGAACTACATCCTCACCAGCATGCTCACCGAGATTTGACGGGGAACCGACTTGCTAGGTCCTTGCGACCGGCTGAGTTTCTTTTTGCCGCCAAGACGCCGGAGAGACGCCAGGGCCCGCCAGCGGATTTTTTTGGTGGGTGGCTCGAAAGGGCACATCGGGAAGCG
>DASXWF010001474.1:0-24103 GCA_036503835.1 Polyangiaceae bacterium
CGCCGGAATCCGCAGCAACTCCCCCTTCACGCGCTCGAACGCCGCGTTGGCGAGCACTTCGTCAGCCAAATCATTCATTACGTTTTCCATCGACCATCCATCCTTTCGCCCGGACACCTCGCCCGGTACGCAGTGGTCGGCAGCGCGACGGTCGAGTTGCGTGCGCGCGCGAGAATTTTTTCTGACGAACCGTCGCTGCCAGTTTGCACCCTCATGCCGCCACCTGTTTTGCAGGATGATGCCGCCAGAGGGACGGGCTGAACGACCGGCTCCGAGAGTGCCCCGAGTCGGGCGCGGTGTCGACGGTCGCGTTGGAGGGGTTCTCCGTCGACGCCGCACCCGACTTTTTGCAGGGGCATGCCGCCATTCCCGGAGCCGGCGAGAGCCGGCGGAGGCTCCGGATCAGCGCCTGCGGCGTGCCCGAGCGCGGGGGTGGAGGCGCGTCTTTTCAGCAGGGGATGCAGGCGGCGGGTCGGCTTCGTCGAGCTTGGGTTTGAGCCTCGGCCGGTACGACTCGCCTTCGATGACGAAGTCGTAGGCGGCATTCTTGAAGCGATCGACGGCACTCTGCGCGAGCAGGACGTCGTCGAACATGGCGAGCCACTCGGCGGTGTCGCGATTGCTGGTGACGATCATGGAGGCATGGCCGGTGCGCTCGAGGAAGAGCTGGTAGACGTCCTTGCTTTCTTCCTTGCTCATGGGCTCGAGCGCGAAGTCGTCGAGCACGAGCAGGTCGACTGAGGTGAGCGCGATCATTTCGGCGTCGCGCGAGTTGTCGAGACGGCTTTGCCGGAGTCGTCTGAGCATCTCGTCGGCACGAGTGAAGCGCACGTGGTAGCCGTGCCTGCACGCGATGTGACCGAGCGCCTGGGCTATGAAGGTCTTGCCGACGCCGACGGGGCCGAGCACCACCGTGTGCCTATGTGCCTCGAGAAAGCGCAAACTCGTGAGCTCGGCGAGCATGCGCTTGTCGAACGTGACTTTGGCGGTCTTGTCCCAGAGGTCGAGGCGCATTTTCGGGTCCAATCCCGCCTGATCTGCGCGGATCTCGGAGGCCGCGTTGTCGCGGCGCGCGATCTCGTCGGTGATGACGAGCAGGAGCAAGTCCTCGAACGTCATGTCCTGCTTTTCGGCGAGCACGAGTCTCTCGGGGAGCGTGTCGGCGATGCGGCCAAGCTTGAGTCGCTTGAGCGCGGAGACGAGCTCGTGACTGAGTGAGGGCGTGTCCATCACGTCCCCTCCTTCGAACCGGGGCGAGTCTGGAACTGGTGCTCGGGGCGAGCGAAGCGCGGGAGCGTGAGCTGCACGAGCTTAGCGTTACTGTTGTCGGCCGAAGGCGCCGGCGTCTTCATTGCCGATTTGAGCATGCGCGTGATGCGCACGACGTCGACGACATCGAACGCGAGTGCGCTCTGGCAGACGGCTTCGACCCGGCCGTCACCAAACTTGTCGCAGAGCCGGAGCAACGCGTACGCCTGACGCATGCGGGTCCACGGCAACGGGCCCGCGAGTAGGCGCTCGGCGTAGACGCCGATGTGCCCGCCTTTCTCCTTGGCGCGCGCGACGAGCGCGTCGACGCCACGCAGCGCGTAGTGTGCCTTTCCCACCGGATAATCTTTGGTATCCGTGGAGCGCCCGCCCGGCGGTTTTCGCGGGTGCACCTTGATGAGCTCGGTGCCGAAGTAGATCTTGACGAGCTTCCGGTCGGCGCGAACGCGGACGCGTTTGTGCAGGTAGAGCGTCGGCACCGAGTAGAGCGCGCGCGCCACCTGGATGTGATGATCGGGATGGACCTTGGCGTCGTCGACCCAGAGCGGCACGTCGAACGGCTCGGCGGGCGGCGGAAGCATCGCTGCCTTCTCGACCGATTCGAAGAGCTCACGCGGAATGCGCCGCGTGGTGCCGTGAACGCGCTCGCCAGCGACCTCGCGCGCCCAGTGCTCGGCACTGCGGCGCGCGTCGGCGAGGTCCGTGAACGTCTCACCGTCGAACCAGCTCTCGCGTACGTACGGTACCTGATTTTCTACGCGTGGCTTGTCCTTGGGCGAGCGGATGCGCGCGGGGTCGACGAAGATCCCGCGTGTCTGCACATAGTCGAGGAACGCCGCAACGAGCGTCGGCGCGAGCGCCTCGGGCTTCTTGACCATCGCGGTGGTGTTGTCCGGCACGATCGTTTTCACCATCGCCCCGAAGAACCACCAGGCGCGGTCCAGACCCTCGCAGACAGCCTCCGTCGTCTGCAGGAACGTCGGCCACACGAACTGATAGCGGCTGAACGCCAGCGTGACGATCAGCGCCCAGAGCACGCGCATGCGCCCGCGCTCCGGATCCATGATCATGCCCATCTTGCCGAAATCGACCTGTGCTTCCTGTCCGGCGGGCGGATCCTCGAGCAAGATCGTCGGAGCGCGCTTGCCCCAGCCGAGCTCGTCGGCCGCGTAGCGCCGCAGCGTGTGATAGCTCGCCGTCAGACCGTCACGACTGAGCAGCGTGTGGACCTTGGTCAGCCGCAGCGGTCGCTGTTTCCCGAGCCACTCGGCGATGCGATCCTTGTGCATCGCGACTTCCTGCCATTCCGCGCTCGGATCGCGCGCAGCTTTCGCCTGCACGCGCTGCGCGATCGCGCTCACCTGCTCGTCGCCGAACTCGTGCCCACGCTCGAATCCGAGCGCCGCCGCGACAGCGACGTAACGTGCCACGGTGTCACGATCCGCGCCCGTCGCGCGCGCGATCTGCCTGTTGCTCTGCCCCGCCGACCAGCGGCGAAGCAACTCTTTCACGTCGATCATGTTTAGCTCCCGGTACAACATGGATTCCTCCTGACGGCGACCAGCGCCGTCGTCGGGACGAACCCTTCTCTCTTCCCGGTCGCTCAGCCCGTGACCTGGCGGCATCCTCCTGCAAAACCCAGATCATCGTGGCGGCATGCTCCTGCAAATCTTCCGTCAAGCCCTCCCGCTGGTGGCGGCATCACCCTGCAAATCGGGTGGCGGCATGCTCCTGCAAAAATCTGCTCTAACGTGGCGGCATGGTGCTGCAAACCGGCAGCTCGTGGGGACGAGGGATTCCTTGCCGACGCAGGTGTCGGGCTCCCGTTCCAGGCATGGGAGTCGTCCGGACGGGCTGGACCGCGAAGTTGAACGTCGCCGCCAGTCTCCTACCTTCGACTCGAAGTCCTGGTTCTGCCGAATGTGTTAGAAGGGAGCCATGATTCTCCTCGAGAGAACAAGCACGGATGGGGATGATTTCCCACGATTCAGAGCGAGCGTGGGCAACCGTTGGATGGCCACTGCGTTACTCTTTTCGAGTCTGGCTGCGTCCGCCTGCGCCGGCAAGAGTCGCTCCGACGACGTCAGCGCGGCAGGTAGCGCTGGGAGGGGAGGCTCGAGCGTGGGCGCGACCGGTGCAACGGGTGGCAGCGGCAACCAGAGCGGCTCGTCGCCCCAGGGCGGAAGAGATGGCGGAGGGTCTTCGGAAAACGCAGCTGGAGATTCGGGCAGTTCAGCTCACAGTGGCGCCGGGGGCTCTGGTGGTACCGCCGCGTCTGGAGGAACCGGCAACGCTGGGACCTCTAGCGTAGGTGGGACGGCCGGAGAAGGCGTGAGCGGTGGCACCGTTGGCGGGGAGGGCGGCGAGTCTGGTGCTGCCGGCGACGGTTCGGCTGGCGCGGGCGGAAGTGCCGGCTCTACGAGCACGCCCGTCTGTCAACCGGACTGCGGTACCCACCGGTGGGCTTGTTGGCCGATGCCGAATCCGGTCGGAACGGGGTTGCCGAACGAGGCGAGCCACACGGAGCACGAAGAAACCGTCACCGACAACATCACGTGCCTGGAGTGGCAGAAGGTCCAACCAGAGGAGCGATACAGCGACTGGTACGAGGCGATAGACTACTGTCGCGGCCTCAGTCTCGGTGGATACAGCGACTGGCGACTACCGACGCGGATAGAACTAGTCAGTATTCTCCGGCTGGGGATTGGGGCGAGTGAGCAGGATGTGCTCCCGACACCAAGCTCCGGTCGCACTTGGACGGCGTCCACGTACGCAAACACGTCGAGTGACGGGATGGCTTGGGTATGGTCTTTCAGTGGACTGCTGACTTCGATTCTCCTCACTGATTCCGTTCGCTGCGTCCGCGGCGGTGGCGATGGGGAAGAGCCGTCCGAGCCCGGCGTCGTGCCGGCGAATCAGTATAGCGAGATCGCTTCCGGTAAGATCCAAGATAACTACACGGGGCTCGTCTGGCAAGAACTCCAATCCGAAATGCTCATTCCTCGAGCCGACGCTGTCGCCTATTGCTCGTCGCTCACGCTCGGTGGAAAGTCCTGGCGTATGCCGAGCCCGGGGGAGCTCTCGACATTGCACGACGAGGCGCGCGTTCGTCCCGCGCTCAACGCGGATGTGTTTCCGGATACGGAGTACAACCCGGTCGGCGCATACTGGGCGTTCCAATCGTTCGACGGCCGGGACGCGAGCTTCGTCCTCGACTTCTCGGACGGGCACATGGATGTAAGATCGGACGGGGAAGCTTGGGTCAAGTGCGTCCGCTAGGGTGCCGAAGCGCTGCGCTCGGGACGGGTTAGCGCCGCCAGGGCGACCACGCGGCCGTGTGGGTTTCACCCCGACGCAGCGAAGACACGCGCGGGCCGATCATGTTGAACTCCGCGGCCCGTCTCGCTACCCTGGAAGCCATGAGGGTCTCTAGCTTTTCGAAGTCCTGGTTCGTTCTGGTCGC
This sequence comes from Polyangiaceae bacterium, assembly GCA_036503835.1. Lineage (GTDB taxonomy): Bacteria > Myxococcota_A > Polyangia > Polyangiales > Polyangiaceae > PMG-095. Next base: position 4,733 of record DASXWF010001474.1, read on the forward strand.
GCTCCTTACGCTCGTCGGTTGCGGTAGCAGTCCCGAGGAGATCTGTGAGGACGGGTGCGAGTGGGTGAACCGCTGCAACGACGCCGACATCGGCACGCTCGATTGCGCCGAGGAAAGCGACGACATGAAGGAGTGCGTCCAGACTTTCGAGGATTTGAGCGATGACTGTCAGGACGCGTACGGGGACCTGTACGATTGCGTGAACGACGTCGATAGCTGCGAGGACAGCGAGATTTTGAGCGAGTGCGGCGGGGAGTTCGGTGACGTGCTCGAGAATTGCTCGGACGAGAACGATCCGTTCGCGTGAGCGTTCGGTCCGGATAGGTTCCGGGGCCGCAGGTCGAGGCTGCAATCTCTAGATGGGATTGCAGCTCGACTTCTCGCAGAGGAACCCCGTATCTCCTTGAACTTGCCACGGGCCCGCACAGAGCGCGGGAACGACGCGCTGCGTCGAAGTCTCGTCGAGCAGAGCTTCGCTGACGGCGAGCTTGCGGCAGGGGCTCGTAGGAGCGCTTGCCCAGCCGAACAGCGGCGATAGGTCGCTCACCAGGCTGTTTCTGAGATCGAGGTCGACGACGTGCGCCAGGTCTTCGAGGGGTTGCAACGCTTCGACGCCGCTATTCGATAGGTCCAGTGTTTCGAGCGTGCCGAGGCCCGCCAGGGGCGCGAGATCGGATAGCGCGTTGTCGGAGAGTGTCAGTGTTACGAGCTTCGTCAAGCTTTCAATTCCGGCAATGTCACGGAGTTGGTTCTCGCGGAGATTGAGTGTCTCGAGTGTGGGCATCCCGGAAACATTGCCCATCATCTCGACGGCGTTCATGCCAGCTTCGAGCACGATGAGTCCGGGTAGGTCGACCGAGCCGATCGACGTGAGCCGGTTGGCGGTCACGCGCAAGAGCGAGAGGGCGCCGAGCCCCGTGAGCCCCTCGAGGCTCTCGACCTGGTTCGCGTCGAGGTTCAGCGTTCGGAGCGCCTGCAAGGACGCGAGCGCTGCGAGGTCGACGACGCGATTGCCGTGAAGGTCGAGTTCCTCGAGTTTCGTCAGTGCGCCGAGCTCCGAGAGATCGGCGGTCCGATTCTCCGAGAGGTCGAGGATACGGAGCGCAGTCAGCGCACCAAGGCCGGTCAGGTCCTCCGCTTCGCACTGGACGACGCTCAGCCGAACGAGCGAGCTCGCCAGCGCCCGGGTCCCGTGCGTCAGCGTGTCGAAGTCCGGCGCCGCCGAGCGGCCGATCGTGATGTCGGCCAGCCGCGACAGGCCTGCCAGCGGGCCGAGATCAACGGCCGTGCTCGCACCGACCGCGAGCCGCTGGAGGTTCGGCAAGCATTGAAACCCGTCGAAACTTCCGAGGCCGTCCACCGCGATCTGGGTGACCGATTCGAGCTCGGCGCTCGAGAAGGATGTGTCGTCGCTCGTGCCGAGCTCTTCGGCGATCGCGTGCGCGAGTACGCTATTTTCGTAGCCGTTGCAGATTTCAAATACGGATCCCATGCCGCCGGGCATGGAGCCACCAGACGCCGAGCTGTCGCCCGCGCCGCCGTGCCCTGTCGTGCCGCCCTGCGCGGCACCCGCGGAACCTGCGCTCGATATTTCGGATCGCCGCACGCTCTCGCCGCATCCCGCGAGGCCGGAACAAAACAGACTCGAGGCGCTCGCCAGCACGAAGGCCGAAGTCTTTCGCACGCGGGAGAGCATGGCCCGCTGCGCTCTGGAGTGCAAATCCGCTTCGAAGCGTCGATGTCACGTGAGTGATCGGCGGCGCTGCACGTCGTCTCATTTGTGACTGCGAATCGGTGCAACGCACTGGCTCAGTGCAACACTCGGTGTAACACCCGTGGTGCGAAGTTGGTTTCAGTGTTGTAGTTCGAGTTCGGTGTGGTAAATGGATGCTCGGGTCAGGGTGGCAGTGTCCATCCTTCGGTAGCTCGTCCTCTATGGAATGGTGTGCGCGAGGTTCGGCTCGCGCGGAAGGGAAACAATCATGAAGCCCTCGATTGGTGGAGCGCTCGCTCTGAGCGCCGCGCTGCTTTGGCATCTCGACGCCAGTGCGGATTGCGCACGGCAGTATTTCGTGTACGGCGAGCAGGCGGTGTATCTCGCCGATCGCGTGCAGATCGGTCGCGGGCCCGTGGGCGCGCGCCAGAGCGCGGAGCTCGGCGTCGGCACCCGCATGCAGGGCGATCTCGTCGCTCCCAGGATTACGCTCAGGAACAACGCGATCCTGAACGGTACGGCTTACGCCACGAACCCGATCACGCTCGGGGCGGGCGCGAAGATCCTGATCAAGACGGCGCCCATCGGTGCCGAGCAGAACTGCACCTCGCCCGCGGTGCCCACGGTGAACCCGGGCACGGGCTCGAACGTGATCGACGAGCCGTTCGAGCTGCCTCCCGGCCGCTACGGCAGCATCCAGGTCGTTGCGGGCGGGACGCTGGTGGTCACGACCGGCGAGTATCACTTCCAGTCCTTGAAGTTCGAGTCGGACTCGAGCCTGGTCGTGATGTGGCAGGGCGGTCCGGCGAAGCTCCTCGCGAGGGATCTCGTGACGTTCGGGGATCGGCACGAGCAGACGATCGTCGGCGGCAGGGGCAACGATACGCCGAACGCGGTCGAGGTGCTCTCGCGTCAGACGGCGCTGCTGCGCCTCGGTACGGACGCCCGGATTCTTTCGCGCATTCTCGCGCCGTTCGCGGAGGTCAGCGTTCCGTCGCGCACGACGGTGTACGCGCCGCTCTACGGCAAGGTCGTGCGCGTCGATCCGGATTCGGTCATCGGCCAGCCGGTCGCGTCAACCCCGAACGTGTGTCTGTGAGGAGGAACCCATGAAAGCCAGCAAGCGATATGGGTTGTACGCGCTCGGCGTCAGCGTCGGGCTCTTGGCTTCGCAGTCTGCCTGGGCGCAGTGCCCGAACGAGGAGGGGCTGTCGGTGTCCGGGGACGATCTGGTCCTCAAGATGAACGGCAAGCAGTCCACGGCACAGCGGATCCTCGTGATCCCCGTCGTGGACAGCAGCTACGCCTACAACCCGGCGGCGCGCCAGTTCGCCGGTTCGGGGCTCGAGGCGCAATTGGCCCTGATCCAGAGCCAGTACGCGGAGGTGGAGGCCTACTGGCAGGAGGCGTCCTACGGGAACGTCGTGCTCGAAGGGGTCATCCCGAACTGCTTTTACCAGGTCCCCTCCACCTTCCCGACCGTGGGCGAAGACGCGTTCCAACGTGCCCTGCTGATCACGGCGGAAGCGAGTGCCTTCGGTACCGCCTACACCTCGGTGACGCTGAAGTACGTGAGCGACCCCGCGGAGGGGGAGAAGACACTGACCTTCACGTCCGACGGCTCGAACGTGACCAATCCCGAGATCGTCGTGGAGCAGATGCGCGAGCAGCTCGGCGCGGCCGCGAACGAGGTGGAGATCGATCTCACGGAAGAGACCATCAGCACCTACAAGATCGCCTTCCAGATCCTCGAGTCACGCACGTTCCTCGGTAGCAAGATCTGGGTCGACAGGGCCGCGAGCGACTCGGCCAGCCGCCAGGCACTCGGGCTGGTGGAGCCCGTGATGACTCAGCCGGCGGACGGTCAGGTCGTGATCACGACCGACGGTGCGACCATTCCGGGCAGCACCTACACGGGTGCCGGCAATGATCTCAGCTTCCGCTTCGAAGGTCCGGGCTCGTTCGAAGAGATTTTCTGGAAGTTCAACGGGGTTCAGCCGTGTGGTTCGTCGCCGCCCTGCCAGACGTGGAGCAACGCGGCGCAGCTCTCGTCCCTGTTGGTCCCGGTCACCGCCGGAACCGGGAGTATCTCCGATACGACGGTCGGAGGGCGCCCGGAGTCCGCGTTCACGATGACGGTCGACGCGGGCGCGACGTTCACGAAGTTCGGGCTCAACGAGGCCTTCACCGGCGTGGACAACGAGCCCCTCTCCGAGACTTTCCTGAGACGGAACGGGCTCGGCGCCGTGAAGCGGCAGGAAGGTACCGGGTCGCTCAGTGTCCAGAAGTTCTCGCACCTCGTGACGGCAGACGGTCTCGAGTCTTTCCTGCAGCAGGAGTTCGGGAGTCCGGACCTCGGCTGCATCACGCCGGAGCTCGCGAACGCGCCGGCCGACTTCAAGCAGGCGGCGGACGACTACCTCGAGCAGTTCTCCGCGATTCACGTGTACCTGTTGAGCGGCGCGGACACGCTGCGCGACAACGCCAGCAACGCGGTGCTCTGCGCCGACGTGAACGTCGGTGGCACGAACGTGACCTACAAGGTGAAGAGCCCCGTGGCGCTCGCGGAGCTCAGCTCGGGCGCGGCCACGATCGCGCATGAAACCGGGCACAACCTCGGCTTCCCCGATCTCTACGACAACTCGAACACCTGGTATCCGGAGATCGGGAGCGACTACGATCCGCGCCTGATCTTCCCCGGCAACTGGGACGTGATGGCGTTCCAGTCGGGCTTCCCGCACCCCGGCGCCTTCACCAAGCAGTTCTTGCACGGCTGGGTCTCCGAGGCGGGCGTCACGGACAACGGCACGGTCGTGACCGTCACCCCGGGAATGGACCAGACCTTCGTCCTGACGCCGCTCGAGCGGCCGCGCTCGGCGTACGACGACCTGCTCGGCGCCGTGGGCGCGCCCGTGGCCAAGATGATCGTTCTGCCGTTCGGCAACACGACGACGGCGAACAAGCACGTTCCGGCGCACTTCATCGCCATCGAAAATCGGCAGGAAGGCGTGACGTTCAGCCAGGAGCTACCGTCGTTCCAGGACGGCATCCCCGGCTTCCTGCGCGGAGGAGTACGGGTTACCGACAACATCGCCGACCTCAACGTGAATGGCGCGTTCAGCAAGCCGATCAACCGCAACTACGCGCACGACCTCGGCACGGTCAAGGCGATGACGACGCTCGACGCGGGCACCAAGTTCCCATCATATCCGGGCATCACGATCGAGAACGTCGGCATGGTGGCCGGGCCGGGACCCGATCCCGCGAATCAGCCGCCGAGCTTCATGGTGCGGGTGGCCTACCAGATGACCGATACGGTGGACCTCCAGATCAAGCCGTGGCTCGCGCCCGATCAGTACGCCACGAACGCGATCTGGTTCGAGCCGGCGACGACCGCCGACCCGCCCGCGAGCCCGGCGATCCCCGATCAAGCTTCGACGGACCCCGCGGAGGTGGGCAACAAGAACCCGCCGATCTGGCTCGCCAACTACACGGGCGACATCCCCTTGAACTGGATCCACGTGGTCGTGGAGAACAAGGGCACCTACAACGTCGAGCAGGTGCGCGTGAAAGCGACGTTCAACTCGCCGGGAGGCGCGGGTGAGGCGGCCGCGTGGAAGCCCATCGTTCCGATGGCGTTTTCCAGCGCGAAGTCGATCCCCGCGGGTGGCTCGGCCGTGTTCAGCATTCCGTGGAACCCGGACGAGGAGCTGGCCGAGGACGGCCACACCTGCGTGGCCGTGGAAGTCGTGGAGTGGCAGGTGCAGGGCGGGCTGGGTCAGGTCGCGGACATCAATCCGTTCAACAACGTCTCGCAAGAGAACATTCACTCCATGGTGATGAAGTCCGCGTCGCCCTGGCACGACGTTCCCTTCCGCTTCGAAGTGCACAACGACTACGACCACGACCTGCCGGTCGAGCTCGAGCCGGTGAATCTGCGCCCGGGTTATCGGGTCGACGTGCCGGTGGCGAAGGCGACGCTGGCCGCTCGCACTTCGCGCATCTTCGAAGGTACCTTCGGCTGGGATTCGAGCGTGATTCCCACGCCGCCGAACCAGGATCCGGCCGATCCCTATTGGCAGGCGTGCGAGAATCCGGACGAGACGAACGTCACCGTCTACGACGCGGAAGACATGTTTCATTCCGGCGGCTACGGCATCGAAGGGCCGGGCTGGGTCTTCTACGACAACGGATACCTCTCCACGAATCATCAGTTCGGCGCCGGAGTCTCGACGATCACGGTGCTCGCCGCCGGGCAGCCCGACGGCTACCTGTGGCCCGAGATGACGGTGTTCGTCGACGGCAGCCCGATCGGCACCGTCAGCGTCGATAGCGGGTACACGCTCGACTACGAGTTCCTGCTCGAGGGGACCGCGGGCAACAAGGAGATTCGCGTCGCCTTCGTGAACGATCTCGGTTCCGAGGATCGCGCGATCTACATCGAGGACGTGATCGTCGAGACGCAGGCGGCTCCGGCGCACTGCGGCGGCATCTGGGGCATCACCGCCTGGGGCCTTCTCGGTGATTACCGCGTACCGATCGGCGGCTCGTCCTTCCAGGCCGAGGGCAAGCCCGTCGGCACGATCACGACGGACACGACGGTCGGGTCGAACGGAGACATCACCGTCTCGGGCACGGTCGATCCGCCCCACGGCGGGCAGGACGTGCGCATCTACGTCCGTCATCCTTCGGGACGCGTCGACATCATCGACACGACGACGGACTCCGGCGGCGGATACACGGAAACGTTCACGCCTCGCGAGCGCGGGCCCGTGATCATCACGACCGAGATGCCGCGCGGTGGTGGTCCCTACGCGCCGACCGATCCCGTCTCGACCACCGTCGAAGCGTGCATCCCGGCGACCTGCAGCGACGGCGTCAAGAACCAGGGCGAGACGGGCGTCGATTGCGGCGGACCTTGCGCAGCGTGCGCGCCGCCGCCTCCACCACCGTGCACCGCCGCGACCGCGGTCGATCTGGGTGCCCCCGGCAACAACAAGACCGTACCGGTCGGCGGTTGTGTACGGGTGCAAAGCAGCTACCCGTCCTGGTGGGGCACGCGCACGATGCGCCTCGAAACGGCCGGAGGCACCACGTACCCGGTGCCGTTCACCTGGACCAACACCTGCACCGGCAGCAGCGGGAGCAACACCTTCACCGCCAACTGGCAGTCGAAGAACCTGGTGACCACGAGCAGCGGCTGCGCGACGGTCATCGACCTCAAGGGCACCGGAACCGGAAACGTGACGCTCCGATACTGGGCAGGCTGAGCAGAAGCGTCGACTCAAAAGGTTTGCGGGGCCCGGGGCCCCGCAAACCAACGAACCAACGGCTCGCGGACGATGTCCTCGCGTCGTCGCCTCGTGTCGTTCGAGGGTGACGGATTCTACGCTTGCCGCCCGTTTGGGTTCTCCCCATGACGTACGATGGAGTCCGCCATCGTTACGGTCGTTCCAGCACTGAACGAACGCGACGGTGCGAGCTGACCTCGCCGCAAGTGACGATCGACGCCCTGGGCGAGGTCTTCCTGTGTTGCGACTTCACTCACCGCCTCGAGCCACTCCATCGGCAGCTCGCCCGAATGGCGATGCGGCCCGCTGGCCGATGCGCTCCCACGAAAACGACGGCCGCCGATGTTTTGGTAGTAAGGGATCGGCGCTAGCCTCGTTCCTGGTTCAGATGCGCACCCAGCATCACTCTTCCTTCGCTGCTGCCTGCCTCTTCGCGTTCGGCGCTTTCGCCTGCGCGGGTCAAGGCGCCAAGGCTCCGTCCACCGGACCGGTCGTCGAGAAATCCTCCGGCTCCGACACGCGCGAGAAGGTCGCGATCACCGTCTACAACTCGAACTTCGGGCTCGTGCGCGAGCAGCGCCGCATCGAGCTCGGGAAGGGGCGCGTCGCGCTGTCGTATCAGGACGTTTCGGCGCACATTCAGCCGGAGACGGTGCACATCCGGAGCCTCGAGAGCGCCGACGCGTTGACGGTGCTGGAGCAAAACTACCGGTACGATCTGCTGACGCCGGAGAAGTTGCTCGAGAAGTACGTGGGGAAGCGCGTGAAGGTGGTGCGCTACAACGAGAAGCTCGGGACGGACGAGGTGCGGGAGGCGGACGTGCTCGCCGTGGAGGAGGGGCCCGTGCTCCGCATCGACGGCGAGGTGGTGACGGGGTTTCCAGGGCGATTCGTGTTTCCCGAGGTGCCCGAGAACCTGGTCGCGAAGCCGACGCTGGTGTGGCTGCTCGCGAGCGGCGTCGAGAAGCAGCGCGTGGAGGTGACGTACCTCACGGCGAATCTTTCGTGGCGCGCGGACTACGTGCTGGTGCTCGACGACAAGAACACGAGAGGGGATTTGACGGGGTGGGTGACGCTGACCAACGGCAGCGGGACGACGTACCGAGGCGCGGAGTTGAAGCTCGTGGCCGGCGACGTGCAGCGCGTGCAGCCGCCGCGCCCCGAGGCGCCCATGGAGATGATGGATGCGCCGGCCGCGGCGCCGGCGCCCGCGCCGCCGCAGTTCCGGCAGGAGTCGCTGTTCGAGTATCACCTCTATACGCTCGGGCGGCCGACGGATCTGCTCGACAAGGAGACGAAGCAGGTCACGTTGCTCGAGGCGCACGACGTGAAGGTGGAGAAGAAGCTCGTGTTCCGCGGGGCCGACTATTGGTTCCGCAGCCGCTATCCGGACTTGCCGAAGAATCAGAAGGTCGGCGTGTTCGTGAAGTTCGAGAACGCGGAGAAGTACGGGCTCGGGATGCCGCTGCCGAAGGGGACGGTGCGCGTGTACAAGGCCGATTCGTCGGGCGCGCAGCAGTTCGTCGGGGAGAACGTCATCGATCACACGCCGCGTGACGAAGAGATCGAGCTCAAGCTGGGCGAGGCGTTCGACGTGGTCGCCGATCGCAAGCAGATGGATTGGAAGGCGCTCGGCGATTGCAGCAGCGAGAGCACGTGGGAGATCGAGCTCCGGAATCACAAGGACGCCGCCGAGCGCGTGGAGGTGCTCGAGCCGGCCAGCGGGGATTGGCAGATCGTGCAGTCGAGCCACGAGGCCGTGAAGAAGGACGCGCAGAGCTTCGAGTTCACGGTGAACGTGCCGGCGCGCGGCGCGACCAAGATTACCTATCGCGTGAGGATCCGATGGTGCTGAACGATACTCGGCCGAACAAACGCTGGTTCCTGCGCTTTCGCGGCGCGGCCGCCGGGCTCGCGCTGGCGGCGTTCGGAGGCGCAGCCGCCGCGGCGCCGCCCGCGACCAAGGCTTCGGGCGACGCCGACCGCAAGCAGGTGACCATCACCGTCTACAATCAGGGCTTCGGCCTCGTGCGGGAGGTACGGGATCTCGCGGATCTCGGGACCGGCCAGGTGGCGCTCGAGTTTCGCGACGTGGCCTCGACGATTCAGCCGGAGACCGTGGCGGTGAAGTCGCTCGGCGGCGGGTTGCGCGTGCTGGAGCAGAATTACCGGTTCGATCTGCTCACGCCCGAGACGCTGCTCAACAAGTACGTCGGGCGGAACGTGCGCGCGTACCGCTACCACGAGCCATCCGGTAAGGAGGACGTGGTCGACGCGAAGCTGCTTTCGGTGGCGAACGGGACGGTGCTCCAGATCGGGAAGGAGATCACGTTCGGGTACCCCGGGCGGCTGGCGTTTCCGGAGCTGCCGCCGGATCTGATCGCGAAGCCGACGCTCGTGTGGCTCGTGGACAGCAAGCAGCCGAAGCAGTCGCTCGAGGTTTCGTACATCGCGCGCGGGATGTCGTGGGAGGCGGACTACGTGTTCGTGGTGAACGACGCCGACACGAAGGGCGACCTCGTGGGTTGGGTGACGCTCCGCAACCAGACCGGAGCGAGTTACCGCGACGCCGAGCTGAAGCTCGTCGCGGGCGACGTGAACCGGGTTCAGGAGGAGGAGGGCATGCGCCCGGTGCGCATGGCGAAGGCTGCCGCCGCGCAGGACGCCGCGGGCGGGTTCCGCGAGGAGGGGCTGTTCGAGTACCACCTGTACACGCTGGGGCGGCCGACGACGGTGCTCGACAAGGAGCAGAAGCAGGTGACGCTGCTCGAGGCCCAGAACATCGGCGTGACCAAGAAGCTGGTCTTCTTCGGGCAGCCTTACTGGTTCCGCGGGCAATACGGGGAAATCGTCAAAAACCAGAAGGTCGGCGTGTTCCTCGACTTCCAGAACACGGAAGCGAACCGGCTCGGCATGCCGCTGCCCAAGGGTACGCTGCGCGTCTACAAGGCGGACAAGAGCGGCGCGAAGCAGTTCGTGGGCGAGGATTCGATCGACCACACGCCGCGCGACGAGAAGATCACCGTGAAGATGGGCGAGGCGTTCGACGTGGTCGCCGACCGCAAGCAGATGGAGTGGCGCGCCTTCGGCAGCTGCACCTCCGAGTCGAGCTGGCAGATCGAGCTTCGCAACCACAAGGACCAGCCGGTCACCGTGGAGGTGCGCGAGCCGGCCGGCGGCGACTGGTCCATCCTCGAGTCGAGCCTTCCGGCCAAGAAGGAAGACGCGAGCACCTTCGTCTTCAACGTGAACGTACCCAAGCGCGGCGCGACCAAGGTGACGTACCGCGTGCGCGTTCGCTGGTGCTGACGGTTCCGGGATAGCGACCCGATCGATCAACGCGTCGCGGCACCGGTCAGGCGCAAGAGCTCGCGGCGCTCGTCGAGCGCGAGCACGAGATCGGGCTCGGTCGCGAACGGCAGCCGCGCGATGCGCTCGAAAAGCCGCAGAAAATGCGTGATTTGCGCGCGCGTTTCCTGGTCCGGCCGGGTTCCGCCGTGCCCGCGCAGCGCGAGCTGCTGCTCCACCCGCCAATCGAGCGTCGTTTCCCAGCTCGGAGCTTCGAGTTCCACGTGCGCGTGCGCGCGACGAAAGAACGCCCGGTACGGACCTGCCAGCTGCGCGGCGACGTAGCGGCGCCAGCTTCCGTCGCCGTCGTCTTCGGCTTCTCGTTCGTTGAGAGGTCGCTCGAGGCTCGCCGGGTCAGCCGCTGCTCGACCCCAGCACCAGGCGTCGAGGAAGATCACGTCGGGTCGATGCGTCACGCGGATCCAGTCTTCGGGGGGCGCGCGGTCGTCGCCGAGCTTGTCGAAGCGCGGGAGGAGCACGCTGCGGTCGGGCGTCGCCTCGTTCAGTCGATCGAGCAGGTTGCCGGCGAGCGCGAGGTCGTGGGTTCCCGGAACGCCCCGCGTGGCAAGCAGCGGGTGCACGTCGCGCGCGAGGGCAAGGCGTTCGGCTTTGGTGTAGTAGACGTCGTCGAGGGAGAAGCCGGCGCTCGAAAGCCCGAAGAGCTCGGAGAGCAGCCGACTCACAGCCTGCACCAGCGTCGACTTGCCCGTACCCGGTGGACCGCCGAGCGCGACCACGAACGGCTTCGGCTCGCGGAGCGCGGCCACCCACCCGGAGAGCGGTAGGCAGACTTCCTCGACGAAATGCCGGGAGAGCCGGGGAACGGTCGCGGTGAGCCCCGTCTGCGCCGCCTGCACTTGCTCGACGCTGACGGTCTCCCAGACTCCGCCGAGGAGCTCGGGCGGCCAGGCCGGGTGGACGCGAAAGGGGACCTGCATCCGCGCGCAGGCTATGACGGCGAGCGACGTTCGGCGCGCCGCTCAGTGGATCTTCGCCACCTGGTCGCCGCTGACGAGCGGGAGGAGCAGGATTTCGATGCGGCGGTTCTTGTGCCGGCCGTCTTCCGAAGCGTTGCTCGCGACGGGACGGAATTCGCCGAAGCCGGCCGCGACCAGGCGCTGGCCCGGGATCTTGCCGCGCTCTTGCAGGAAGCGGACGACGTTGGTGGCGCGAGCGGAGGAGAGCTCCCAGTTGGTCGGGAAGCGCTCCTGGGTCTTGACGTTGACGATCCGGGTGCCGTCGGTATGTCCCGCCACCTGGATGCCGTAGGCTTTGAGCTCGGCGAGGCTCCGCCCGATCTGGGTCAGGATCGTCTGGCCGCGCTCGCTGACCTCGGCCTGGCCGGTGTCGAACAGGATGTCGTCGGCCATGTCGAGGACGAGCTCCTGGCCGCGGCGGCGGATCCGGACGTTGCCGCTCTGGATTTCGGGCTCGAGCTGCTTGGAGAGCTCGTTCTGGACGCGCTTCAGCTCGGACTCGATCTTCTCCTTCTCGGCGACGGTCTGCTTCAGCTCTCCGGCGACCTTGTCGCAGTCGGCGCCGAGTTTCGCGAGGCGCTCCTCCCCATCCTTGATGCGCCCGCCGAGCATGCGCTCGCGTTCCGAGGCCCGGGTGAGATCCGACTCGAGACTTGCCCGCGCCGCGCGGAGCGGCAGGTACAGGTAATAGACGAACGCTCCCGCCGCGCCGAGGAGCAGGATGAAGAGCAGCCAGCCGAGCCAGCCGCGCGAACCGCGCTTCGGCGGTCGTTCCTCGTGTTCCATCGGCTCCAGGATGCCGCGTTCCCGGGCGGAACGTAAAGCACCTCGACCGGCGAAAAGGACGGCGCCGGCTGCCCCCGCCTACCCTCGGGCAGCCGGCGCCTGCTAACGACGCATGCGGGCGTCGCTAACGGCTGGAAAGCGCAGCGGTGTCATGTGGCCAGCCGCGCTGCTGGGCGTCGGATCGAACCGACACCGGGTCGTTTATCCCACCTTCGAGCACATCCGTTTCGGAGCGCCGCCAAATGAGAGCACTCGGCCTTGCCTTCGCGGAAGAGAGCGTCGCCCTTGCTCTCCTCGGACTGAATCGCAGTTCGAACCATCACGATTCTCCGCTTTCGAAGCGCGCCAATGCGAAACGCGCCAATGCATCCATCCGAATCCGAACATCGGAATTGCTGCCCCGACTTTTCCCGACCCTGAGTCCGCTCTCTGCGGAACGCCTCCGGAGGCACACGAGCCGAATCGGTTCGCCGCCTCCGTACGATGCCGTGCAGACACCGTCGAGGTTGTTCGCCTTGTAGCTCTCGCTCACCGGCTTGGCAAGCTTCGAATTGCACGCGTGGGTCGATTTTTCTCAGAGTCCGATTAAACGAATCGTGATGACGAATCGTGACAATTGATCACGCGATCGGACATTCGCGATCGTGCAGATGCGTTTATTTCGATTTGGCATCACGTGTCCACCACTCCGCGACACGTCTCGTGTTTGCCGGACGGCGCCGGCGCGCGCCACGGAACGCGCCGGCACGCGCCGGATCCCCCGGAAAGCTCGCGCGCCGTGCACGAAGCTATCGTCGAACGCCGACTACGGGTAACACCGCTTCGTGCTCCAACTCCGTGCCGCCGGCCTTACCGTGAGCGTGCTCGACCCGGCGCGTGACTCGGCACGCTTCGGCTCGCGCTACTGCGCCGGCGGTTACGTGTGGCAGGTGGAGGACGAGCGTGTCGGGCCGCTCTGCTCGGGGCCGTGTTTTCCTGACCGAGAGCCACCGGTCTTCGACGGGCAAGGCTTGCCCGAGGTGTTCGAGATTGCACTCGGACAAGACCGCGCGCAGTTGGGAGAGGACGTTTTCGTGATCGGCGTCGGCCGCGTGCGGCGCGAGAGTCCGGTGGCGCCGTTTCACGTCAGGGACAATCCACGCGTCACCGAGCGGTCCAGCTGGGTCGTTTCGGCGACTGACAGCGAGGTTTTGTCGCGGAGCAGCGGACGTTTCGAAGGTTTCGCTTTCGAGCTGGTGCGTACCGTGAGGCTGAACGGAAGAACGCTCGAGTCGTCCACGGAGCTTTGGAACACGGGCGAGCGCGCGCTTCCCGTGCGCTGGTTCGCTCATCCGTTCTTTCCGTGGCCCGAAGGTGACTGTTGCCGTCTGTCGCTCGAACATGCGCTCTTGGCCGACGCGCCCCTGGTGGTCAACGGGCGAGGTTTTCTGGAGCGCCGGTCCGGCACTGACTGGCAGTCGGGACACTACCTCGTGCCGCGCGTGGCGCTCGGCGGCGAGCTCCGTATCGAGCAGCGGCACCCGAAGCTCACCGGGATCGAAGTGGAGTGCGGATTTCCTCTCGGCTGGCTCGCGCTCTGGGGCAACGTCCGCACGTTTTCCGTCGAGCCGTTCCTGCAAACCCTGATCGCGCCGAACGCCTCGTACGCGTGGGGGATCTCGTATCGCTTCGGCGAGCCCGTCGCGGGCTGAGCGTCAGACGCCGGTGAGCTCGACGAGCGGCGCGCCCGCAGCGTGGGCGGCGCGCACCACGTCGTTTGCGGTGGCGCTCGCCGGGAGCTCGACGACGACACGCAACGAACCCTCGCCGTGCGGCGCGAGCAGACCGGGCATGTCCGGTGCGTGCGGGGTCGCCCGAGCCGAGAAGCCGCGCTCCGTGAGCGCTGCGAGAAAGCCCGAGCCGGACCGCATCACCGTCGCGAAGTAGCGCTGCGGGCCGGGACGAAAGGCGGGTCCCTGGGTTTTGATGCTCCCGCCCTGCTCGACCACCACCCAGTCGGCCCGCTCCACGTGCGCGCGCTCGAGCCCCTGCGGGAGCGAGGTCGCGACCGAAGCGAGCAGGCGCCGCCCGTAGGCGGCCCGCTCGAGCGCGACGGCGACGTACGCCTGACCCTCGGGATCGAGCTCCGAGAGCGGCGCTTCGGCGCACAGGACCGCCGGAGCCGTGAGCGTCGCCTGCGCGAGCACCAGGGCGCGCCGCACGGGGAGGAACAGGCTGTCGACGCGGGCCCGGCGCAGTCCGCCGATCTCGAAATACGCGAGGCTGGCCTCGGCGGCGCGGCGGGCGTCGGGCCCGGAGAAGCCCGCGAGGCGAGCGCTTTCGAAAAGGCAGCGCTCGACCGTCCAGCGCGGCACGACCGGCGGGTCGAGGAGAGCCAGGCCCGCGCGCCCGTTGCGGACTGCTTCGCGCGCGTTCACGCCGTCGAGCTCGACCCTGCCGGCGACCAGCCGGGCCTCACCCGAAAGCAGGCGGAACAGCGGGCGAAAATTGCCGAGCAGCGCGAGCCGCTGCTCCCCCCCCGAAAGTGCGAGCTCGCTCCGCGCTCCGCCGCTCTCGATGCGAGCGCCGTCGAGGACGAGGAGCGGCTGCATGGCGGACGGTATCCGAGCGCGGTGTGACGCTAGGGTGCTTCCACGATCTCCATGCGTGCGAGCGGAGCGTCGGGCGGGTGGAAGGCGAACGGCGCGACGGCGCGGGCGAGCTCGATCAGCTGCGGCGGGAGCAGGCGCGGCTCCTTCGTGCTCGCGCCCGCGGCACCCACGAGCTTTCCGAGCAGGGACGACTCCACCGGCAGCTCCAGGATCGGCGCGGTCTCCGTCAGGTCCGCCAGCTTCCGCGCCGTCGCGAGCGCCTGGCGCATCCCGCCGATCTCGTCGACGAGCTTTCGGTGCAGCGCCTGCTCGCCGGTCCAGACTCGACCCTGTCCGACGGCGTCGACCTCTTGCTTGGTGAGGCGCCGGCCCTCGGCGACGCGGCCGAGGAACATGTCGTAGAACTGTCCCACCTTGCGCTCGAGCTCGCGGCGCTCTTCCTCGGTGAAGGGGCGGAAAATGGATTCGGCGTCCGCGCGGGGGGCCGTCTTGTACGTCTCGACGGTCACGCCGATCTTCGAGAGCAGCTCCGAAACGTCGGCCTTGCCGTAGAAGATACCGATGCTGCCGGTGATGCTGAGCGGGTTCGCGTAGATGCGAGTGGCCGGCGTCGAGATGTAGTAACCGCCGCTCGCGGCCGCGCTGCCCATGCTGACGATGATCGGCTTCACGCGCGCGGTGAGCTGGACCTCGCGCCAGATCACGTCCGCGGCCATGGCCGAGCCGCCGCCGGTCTCGACGCGCAGGACCACGGCTCCGATGCGCTCGTCCTCTCGCACCGCCTTCAGCGATTCTGCGATGGTGTAGGAGCCGGCCATCTTGATGCCGATGAGCGGGATGGATTGGCTGCGGCCGTCCACCATGTCGCCGTCGACGTAGACGACGGCGATGCCGCGCGCCGAGCCGAAGTCGCGAGGCGCGCGCGGGGCGCGGTCGTCGTCGTCCATGATCTTGAGCGGAAAGCCGACTTGCTTGCCGACCTCGGCCTCGATCTCGTCGTCGAAGGCGAAGCCGTCGACCAGCCCGGCCGCGCGCGCTTCCTCCGCGATGAACGGCCCCTTGGCGATGCGCTCGCGCAGCGTCTGCGGGCTCATGCGCCGGCCCGCCGAGACGCCGCCGACGAAATGGCGCTCGAACTGGTTCAACAGATCGAGCTTGTCGGCGCGCGCAACGTCGCTCGCGCCGTCGCGCATGAACATCTCCGGCGCGCTCTTGTGCGCTCCGATGCGCACGAAGTCCGCCTTGATGCCGAGCTTGTCGAGCAGGCTCTTGATGTAGAAGTAGCGCGTGCGCAGCCCGGCGAAGCGAATGCCGCCCGCCGGATTCACCAGGATCTTGCTCGCCGCCGAGCACAGGTAGAGCGAGGCGCCGTCCGCGTCCTCGAGGTGACAGATCACGCGCTTCCCGCTCTTGCGTAGGTACCAGACGGCGTCGCGCAGCTCCGCCACGCGCGCGAGCGATTCGGCCGGCGCGTCGCGGAGCTCGAGCACTACGGCCGCGACGTTGGGCTCCTTCTCGGCGATGTCCCAGAGGCGGCGCAGGAGCGCGAAGTGCTCGCGCGTGCCGGGCGTGTCCTCCAGTCGGATGCGCAGCGCGTAGTACGGCGGTTCCGCCGCGGAACGCTCGCGGAAGCCGCGGAAGGCGAGATCGGTGACGATGTTCTTGTGGGCCTCGTAGTCGGCCTCGGGCCCGAGTCCCGAGCCGAAGGTGGTGCCCGCGGCGAACTCCATCGAGCCGCCGAGCTGGTTGAAGGCGAAGGCCATCTGCGCCGCGGCGAGCCAGGCGCGCTCGCCCGCCCGCTCGTCGGGATCGCTCAGCGAGAATTCGCCGCGCAGCCGGCCGAGGCTCGGAATGTCGAGCCCCAGCGTGGCGCGCGGGATCCAGTACGGATTGTAAGCGTCGACGTACTTGCCTTCGAGCCCGAGCTCCAGGGCGCGCGACGCCACGGGGCGAACCGCGAGGGCGAGATCGTACGAGCGCTCCAGCTTGCCGCCGGCGTCGTTGGTCGGCGCGTTGATGTCGTGCAGCACCACGGACATGCCGAGCTGATTCACCGGGCGCGTCGTGTAGCCGATGGACCAGGAGCTCCAGCCGTCGATGGCCGCGTTTTCCGAGTAGGCGTGCTGGAAGGTCACGCCGAGCGCGCCCGCGCGACTCGGCGCATAGGCGAGCCCGGCGGTCAGCCACTGGTAGTTGGAACGCACGCCGTAGCGGGCCTCGGGGGCGTCCTCGGGCGGATCGACGAGATCGACGCGCAGCCCGAAGCCCATATTGAGGACGGAGATCGGCGTGCTGAAGGAGAAGGCGTGTCCCTGCCAGGGCACGAGCGCTCGATCGTCGAGGAAAGCGGCCTGCCAGCGCAGCTCCCACGCGGGCTGCAGCGCGAGGTTGGCGGGGTTCAGCACGATGGCGCTCGAGTCCTCGACCGAAACCGTGCTGCGCCCGAAGGCCGGCAACGGGGTCGCGCGGTCGATCGGCGTTTGCGCGAAGGCGACGCCGGCGAAGAACAAACCCGCCGTCGCGAGGACGGCGAAGCAACCGAGCCGGAACGGCCTCACAGCATCCCCCGCGCGCGCGCGACGAGCTCGATCTCCGGGCGGCGGCGCTCGAGCTCGGCGTTGTCCTTCACCGGCAGGAAGCGCGATTCGGCGCCCGTGCGCGGTACGCGCAGGTAGCGCGTCTCGAGCACGTCGGTGATTTCGTTCAAGATCCGTTCGAATTGCACGACGTCTTCGCCCTCGACCTTCTTCTTCACGGTGAAAAATCGCCACTCCATCGAGAGATCGCGGAGCTTCTTTGCGTCCACGTGGAACACGTTCGAATTGAACACGCGCACGCTCGCCGGATCGAAGCTCGACGGGATGCGAAACTCTTCGAGTACGCGCAGCTTGCCGTCGACGCGCACCGGAATCCCCCCGCGATCGTCGGCGATCTTATCGACCGCTTCGGCGGTCACGGGCCGGCCGTGCGCCAGGTGAAAGCCGATCAGCGCCGGGTCCAGCGTTCCACCCAGATTGTCGAGGTTCGTGAGCAGCAAGGTGTGGCCGCCGCGCGCCAAGAATGGCTCGAGCAGCCCGCTCGCGCGCAGGGCGTCGGGCAGGTCCCCGTGGCCCGGAGCATGCTCGCTCGGGCGGCCCGCCGCGTCGAGATACAGGCTGCCGTCCGGGCGCAGGCGCAGGGACAGCTGCTGGGTGAAGGTGGCGATGCGCTGGCCGTCGAGCTGCGCGCCGAGCGCCTCGCGAATCGGAGCGTCGGTCGCGTCGCTCGTCATGAGCCAGAAGGGGGGCGCCGCGCCGTGCCGGCGTTCGACGGAGCGGATCTCGCCGAGGCGGAGGTCGAGGAAGGTCTTGCCGGGGAGCGCTTCCACGAGTGCCTTGACGACGCCTCCCATGCGAGTGGCCATGCCGCCCGCGAGGACGACCAGCGCAACGCTCCCGCTGCGGAGCGCGTCGACGCCCAGCTTGACGAAGCGCGCGTGCTCGCTGCTGGCCGCGGGCGGTAGGTCCGTCACATCGCCGGGGAGTGGTGGTTCGATACGGCCGCTGACGACGCCACTGTCGTCCTGTCCGTTCGCGAGCCTTTCGCCGAGTTTGACGAGGCGAGCGCGCTCGAAGCCGTAGCTCGCGAGGCGCTGGAGGACGTCGGCCGGCAGCCGCTCGATTTGTTCCGCGAGGGAGCCCATGTGGAACGCCAGCCTAGCAGACCGCCGCCTCCGGCAGGCCCGGCCGTAGTGCCCCGCGGGCGGTCGGGAACGGCCTCGAAATCCGCGGGTTCCGGCGCGCCCTCCCGCATCTGCTAGAGTCCCGTCGCCGACATGTTTTCACGGGAGTGGCGGACGTATGCGAGCGCTTGGGCCGCCGCGTTCGCCCTCGCTTGTGGCAACGACGCGCTGCCGAGCGACGGCCCGGAAGGTGCGGGGGCCGGTGGTTCGCCGGTACACGCGGGCGGGGTCGGCGGAACGAACGGACCGAGCCCCGCCGGCTCGGGGGGCTCCGCGGGCGGCAGCGCCGGTGTGGCAGGGAAGCCGGTGACCTGGGTCGACGACATCGCGCCGCTCGTGTTCCGCGAGTGCGCGGGCTGTCACCGCGAGGGCGGCATCGCGCCGTTTTCGCTGCTTCGGTACGAAGACGCGCGCCTCTTCGCGCACGGCGCGATGGTGGCCGTTGCCGAACGCTACATGCCGCCGATGCCCGTCGACAACAGCGGCGAGTGCAATACGTACTCGAACGCGCGCTGGCTCAGCGACGAAGAGATCTCGCTTTTCGCGCACTGGTACGCGCAGGGCACGCCCGAGGGCGATCCGAGCCGCCTGCCGGACCCGCCGAAGCCTCCAGCCGGACTCGAGCGCGCCGACGTGACGCTCTCGATGCCCGTCGAGTACACCCCGAGCGCGGCGGCGACGGACGACTATCGCTGTTTCGTCGTCGACCCCGGAATCGAAGATTCGTATCTGGTCGCTTACGAAACGGTGCCCGGCGACGGGCGCGTCGTCCATCACGCCATCCTGTACCAGCCCAAGCTGGCGTCGGACGCGGCCGACGCGGAAGCACTCGACGCGGCTGAGGACGGACCCGGCTACACGTGTTTCGGCGCGCCTCGCGTCGATGTGGACCCGCTGGCGCTCTGGGCACCGGGCGGCGGTCCGACGAAGTTCCCCGCCGGTA
>DASXWF010001475.1:0-10628 GCA_036503835.1 Polyangiaceae bacterium
AACCCGAGCTCGATCCACCCGAAACGTAGCGAGCGTCGAACGCGCACGGCCCGGCACCGTGCGGCGAGCGCGTACCGACCAATCCCGTCGCGAACTGATCGAGGTTCGTCTTTCCGACGGGAACGGCCCCGGCCGCGATCAGCCTCGCGACCGCCGCCGCGTCCCGCTCGGGGCGATAGGAAAACGCGGGGCAGCCCGCGGTCGTCGGCACTCCGGCCAGATCCAGATTGTCCTTGATCGCGAACGGCACGCCGAAGAGCGGCTGGGGCTCGCCGCGCGCCCGGCGCTCTCGGGCCTCGGCGAGCAACTCCCGCGCGCGCGCCTCCGGAACCAGCTCGATCCAGATCGGCGCGAGGCCCCGGGCCCGGATCCGCGCGTACACCTCCTCCAGCACGCGCTCGGGATCGTCGTCACGCTCGTAGCGCGCCCTGAGCCTCGCGAGCGAAAGGCCTCTCGCGCTCACGACGCCGGCACCTCGAGCGCCGCCAGCGCCTGTCCGGGGACCACCGGCCGCCCCTCGCCGACCAGGATCTCCACCACCGTTCCCGCCGACGGCGCTTCGATTGCGATCTCCATCTTCATCGACTCGAGCACCATCAAGACGTCTCCTCGCGCGACGCGCGCGCCGACGGGCGCCCGCACCTGCCACACGCTTCCGTGAACGTGACTCTCCACGACCTCGGCGCCGGGCCGGCGCGTCTCGCCCGCGCTCGTTCGGGGTGCTTCCTCCGCCGGAGTCTCCGAGATGCCGCTCTCCGCCCAGCGGCGGCGTTCGGCGTCGAACGCCGCCTGCTGCGTGCTCTTGAAGGCCGCGATGCCGGGCGCCTCGCGCGCGAGAAATGCCCGGTAATCCGCGAGCGAGAACTGCTCCTCGCTGATCGAGAGCTCCACCCCACCGTGCGGAAACGCCTCCCGCATTTCGAGCAGCTCCTCCGCGCTCACCGGATAAAACCGGATCTGATCGAAGAAGCGGAGCAACCACGGCTTCCCCGCGACGAAGTGCGGCGTCTCCCGGAAGCGGTTGTACATCTGCAGCGTGCGGCCGACGAACTGGTAGCCGCCGGGCCCCTCCATACCGTAGATGCAGAGGTACGCGCCGCCGATGCCGACCGCGTTCTCCGGCGTCCAGGTGCGCGCCGGGTTGTACTTGGTCGTGACCAGGCGATGGCGCGGATCGATCGGGGTCGCGACCGGCGCGCCGAGGTACACGTCGCCGAGCCCGAGCACGAGGTAGCTCGCGTCGAACACGATGCGCTTCACGTCCTCGATCGCCTCGAGGCCGTTGATGCGGCGGATGAACTCGAGGTTGCTCGGCGTCCAGGGCGCGTCGCCGCGGACACCCTGCATGTACTTCTCGATCGCGAGACGCGTCGCGGGATCGTCCCAGGAGAGCGGCAACCGCACCACGCGCGTCGGAACCCGCATTTCCTCGACGGCGGGCAGTTCCTCCTCCGCCCGGCCGAGCAGGTCCAGCAGGCGCTCGAGCGGCAGCGCTGGCGCGTCGTAGTGGATCTGGAGCGAGCGGATCCCGGGCGTGATGTCGATGATGCCCGGCACGCGCTCCGCGACGAGCCACTGCATCAGCGCGTGGACGCGAAAGCGCAGCGTGAGATCGAGGACGAGCGGGCCATACTCGACGAGCAAGTAACGATCGCCCGACGGCCGGTACGCGACCCGCGGTCGCTCGGTCTTCTCCGGCCGCTGCGCGAGAATCGCGTCGTCGGCCGGAACCGCGATCAGCGAGCGCTTCGGAGCGGCACGCCGCGTAGCGAGCGCGCGCGACTGCTCGCGCCGGCGCTCCGCCGCCTCCGCGCTCGCAATCGGCACGAAGCGCACGCGCGCCCCCGGACGAAGCTGCCCGATCTTCCAGAGCTCGGCCGAAACCACCGTCGCCGGGCACACGAACCCGCCGAGACTCGGCCCGTCCGGCCCGAGCACGATCGGCATGTCGCCCGTGAAATCCACCGTGCCGACGGCGTAGGCGTTGTCGTGAATGTTCGAAGGGTGAAGACCCGCTTCCCCGCCGTCGGGGCGTGCCCACTCCGGCTTCGGCCCGATCAGCCGGACGCCGGTGCGGGCCGAGTTGTAGTGCACCTCGAAGTCCGTCGCGAAGAAGGTCGCGATGTCGCTCGTCCGAAAGAAATCCGGCGCGCCATGTGGTCCGTAGAGCACGCCGATCTCGAAGTGCTCGCCGATCTCCGGAACGAGCTCCGGGTCCAGCGCGGCGGGCTCGGCGTCCACGTTTCCGCCCGCGAGCACGTGCAGCACGTCGCCCTTGCGGAGCGCGCGACCACCGTGCCCGCCGAAACCACCGAGCGTGAACGTCGAGCGGCTCCCGAGGTACTCCGGCACGTCGAACCCGTGGCGCACGGCGAGGTAGGCGCGACACCCGCTCTTCCCCACGGAGCCGAGCGAAAGAGGCTGCCCGCCGCGCACCGCGATCGGCCGGTAATACTCGACCGGCTCGCCGTCGAGCGTGACCGGCATGCGCGCGCCGGCCAGCGCCACGACGACGTCGCTCGCGAAGCGCAGCGTCGGCCCGGAAACCGTCAGCTCGAGGGCGGGAGCGCCGGCCAGGTTGCCGACGACGCGGTTCGCCAGCCGAAAGGAGAGATCATCCATCGGTCCGGACGGTGGAATCCCGACATCCCAGTAGCCCAGGCGGCCCGGATGGTCCTGCACGGTCGTGAGCGTCCCCGGCGCGAGCACCTCCACGCTCGGGCTCGGGGCTCGAAAGCTCTCGAGGGATTTCGTGATCACGCGCCCCTCGCGCACGACCGGATCGTTCACGAGAGCGCGCAGGTACGAGAGGTTCGTTTCGATGCCAGCGAGCCTCGTCTCGGCGAGCGCGCGCGCGAGTCGCTCGAAGGCGTCCTGGCGGTCGGCGCCGAAGGCAATCACCTTCGCGATCATCGGATCGTAGTACGGCGGCACCACCGTCCCGCGCTCGACCCAACCGTCCACGCGCACGTTCTCGGGGAACATCGCTTCGGTCAGGAGCCCCGCGCTCGGCCGGAAGCCGCGCGCCGGATCCTCGGCGTAGAGGCGCACCTCGACCGCGTGACCGCGCGGCTCCGGCACCTCGAGCGCGAAGCGCTCTCCCGCCGCGACCCGCAGCATCCATTCCACCAGATCGAGCCCCGTCACGAGCTCGGTGACCGGGTGCTCGACCTGAAGCCGCGTATTGACCTCCAGGAAGTAGAACGACTCGCGCTCGTCGTCGTACACGAACTCGACCGTGCCGGCGGAGCGATAGCTCACGGCCCGGCCGAGCTCGATCGCCGCCTCGAACAGCGCGCTCCGCACGCCGTCCGGCAGGCGCGGCGCGGGCGTCTCCTCGATCACCTTCTGGTGGCGCCGCTGGGCCGAGCAGTCACGCTCGCCGAGCGCGACGACGTTGCCGCGCCCGTCGCCGAAGATCTGCACCTCCACGTGACGCGCGCGCTCGACGTAGCGCTCCAGGAACACCCCGCCGTCGCCGAAGTTCTTCTGCGCGAGCGAACGCACCGCCTCGAACTGCTCGATCAGCTCGGCCGCCGTCTGGGCGACGCGCATGCCGATCCCACCGCCCCCCGCCGTGCTCTTTAGGATCACCGGGTACCCGATGCGCTCCGCCGCCGCGACCGCCTCGCGCGCATCGCCCAGCAAGCCGGTTCCGGGCAGGAGCGGAACGCGGAGCTCGGTCGCGAGCGCCCGGGCGCCGTGCTTGGTACCGAAGCGGCGCATCTGCTCCGCCGTCGGCCCCACGAACGCGAGCCCGCGGCGCTCTACCTCTTCCGCGAACCTCGCGTTTTCACTCAGGAAACCATAGCCCGGGTGAATGGCCTCCGCGCCCGTCCGCTCGGCCGCGGCGAGGATGGCGGCGACGTTCAGGTAGCTCTCGGCCGCCGGCGGAGGACCGACCAGGATGCACTCGTCCGCTTCGAGCGCATGCCGGGAGTTGCGATCCGCTTCGGAGCAAATCGCAACCGATTTTACGCCGAGCTTCTTCAGCGTGCGCTCGACACGGCACGCGATTTCGCCGCGATTGGCGATCAGGACCTTCTGGAACATGGACTTTCCGATCGAAGACTTTCGGGTTTCCTGCCGAGCGCTCAGGCAGCGTCCCAGATCAACAAGCGGACGGGCGTCGGGTTGTACGCGTTGCACGGATTGTTGAGTTGCGGGCAGTTCGAAATCAGCACCGTCACGTCCCGCTCGGCCCGAAGCTCCACGTAGCGCCCCGGCGCCGAGAGGCCGTCCTCGAAGGTGAGCCCGCCTTCCGGCGTCACCGGCACGTTCATGAAGAAGTTGATGTTGGCCGTGAGGTCCCGCTTGCCCATCGGCGCGAGGTGCGTCTGGATTTCGAGCAGGAAGCTGTCGCGGCAGTTGTGCATGAACTTCTTCTCGAGCGCGTAGCGGACCTGATTCGACTCGGCCGCGCAGGCGCCGCCGAGCGTGTCATGCCGGCCGCACGTGTCCGCGACGATCGTGAGCAGCACGTTGCCTTCGCTCGAAATCAGCCGCGTTCCGGTGGTCAGGTAGATGTTCCGCTGCTCGCGCAGGGTATCGACGGCGCTGTAGCGGTCCGTCGGATCGTGAGCGTCGTAAAACAGCGTATCGACCGCCTGGTTGCCCTCGAGGTCGATGATACGAACGAACTGTCCGCGCCGGACGACGCGGCTGAAGCCGGTGCCGGCCTCGATCACGTGATCGAACACGGCGCGCTTCGGATCGAGCGAACTTTCCTGGAGTGTCATGGCAACCTGTCAGCGAAAGTAAAGGCTCGTGAGTTCGAAGCCGCGTCCGTTCTCAGGACAGGATCGCACGCAGAGATCGTCGGCGGCGACCGGCGGCCCCTTGCGCAGCGTGAGCAGGACGGGCTTGGGCGCGTAGCGCGGCGAAGGGTCGAGCGGGTGCGGCGTGTTCGAGAGCACCACCAGCGTGTTGAGCTCCGCGCGAAGCTCCACCGAAGCGCCCGCCGGCGCTCCCGGAACCCAGCTCAGATTGCCCTCGGCGTCGGCGCCGATCTTCACGAAGAAGTTCACGTTGGCGTGGAGGTCACGCTTGCCGAGCCCGTGCTTGCCGAGCTCGACCAGGAAGTTGTCGCGGGTATTCCGGTAGAATTCGTTGCGGAACTTCTGGTAGCTGCCGTTCCCGTACTTGGCGGCGGAGGCCTCTCGCGTGAGATGCCCCGTGATCGTGTCGTGCCAGCCCGCGCTGTCGGCGACGATCGAACACAGCACGCGTCCCATGTCGGAGAACAGGACGTTGCCCGCGGTGAGGCGCGCGATGTGCTGCGCCTTCAGCGTGTCGGGCATGTTGTAACGCTCGAGCGGCTGCTCCGCGTTGAAGAAGAGCGCGGCCACGCACGCGCCTCCCTCCACGTCGGTCAGGCGCAAGAGCTCGCCGCGCTTCAGCAAGCGCGACCACATCTGGCCGCCGCGCAGCGGCTCTTCGAGCACACTTTCGGCGAGGTTGACTTCGGTCGGCATCGAACGACTCCCGAATCGCGCGCTGGAACCGGCGCGCGCATTCTTTTCGATGCCGGGTCGTCCCGGCGTTGGCCACTCCGAACCCGCCGCGAAGGCGCTGCGGGCGGACCGGGTCGTCCCGGTCAGGCAGCTAAGATCTTGCCATTCTCCTGTTTCGCGAATGTTTCAGACCCATGAATCAGCTCTTCCAACCGCTGTTTCGCAGCCAGGAAATGCCCTGACAGGAACTGACTCGGCGAGCGCGGGCGCGACACCGGCACGTCGATGATCTCGACGATGCGCCCGGGGTTCGCCCCGAGCACCACGATGCGATCGGAGAGGTACACCGCCTCCTCGAGGTCGTGGGTGATGAAGAGCACCGTCACGTCGACGGCTTCCCAGATCTTGAGCAGGTGGGCCTGCATGCTGCAGCGCGTCTGCGCGTCGAGCGCGCCGAACGGCTCGTCCATCAACAGAATGCGCGGCTCGTTCGCGAGGGCTCGGGCGATGGCGACGCGCTGCTTCATTCCTCCGGAGAGCTGGGCGGGGTACTTGTCGGCGGCGTCGACCAGGCCGACGACCTCGAGCCACTGCATGGCCATGCGCTCGGCGCGCGCGGCCGGCACGCCCTTCATCTTGAGACCGAACATCACGTTCCGCTTCACGCTGAGCCACGGAAAGAGCGTATAGCCCTGGAACACCATGCCGCGATCGGCTCCGGGCCCCTGGACGAAGCGTCCGTCGAGCCGCACGGCGCCGCCCGTCGGGTAGTCGAGCCCCGCCAGGATGCGAATCAGCGTGGATTTTCCGCAGCCCGACGGCCCGATCACGCTGATGAACTCGCGCTTGTGCACCTCGAAGGTGATCTTCGAGAGCGCGAGCGTCTGTGCGCCGCCGGCATCGAATTCACGGCTCACCTCTTCGACGCTCAGCACGACCGGGCGCTCGCGAAGCTCCGCGACGCGCGCGGCGACCTCCGGTGAATGGTCGAGGTAACTCGGGAGCTCGAGGCGATCGTCGTCGGAGGAGGACATGGGAGTCTCGTTGGTGAGTCTTCGAAATGCTCAGGTAGCCCGGGCCTCGCGCAAGCGGCCGGGCAACACGCGGCGCACACCGCGCGCGAAGCGCAAGAGCCGCGTGTTGCCGCTCTCCCACGGGAACAGGTAGCGGCTCAGGAACGCCAGGAGCTGGTCGAACCCGAGCCCGACCAGGCCGATGATGATGATCGCGGCGTAGACGTTGTCGAAGTGGCGGTAGCGCTGCTGCTGGTAGATGAAGGAAGAAAGCCCCGTCTTTTCGCCGATGAGCTCCGCCACCACCAGGTAGGTCCACGCCCACCCGATCAGGATGCGCACGTCGCGGTAGAGGGCCGGCAAGATCCCCGGCAAGACCACGTGGCGCACCAGTTGGAAGTTGGAGGCGCCGAGCGTCTGCGCCGCCTGCAAGAGCGCCGGGTCGAGCCCGCGCGTGGTGTTGGCGACCACGAGCACCATCTGAAAGAAAGTCCCGACGAAGATGATCGCGATCTTCGGCTCTTCTGCGAGCCCGAAGATCGCGAGCGCGAGGGCCCCGAACACCGGCGCCGGCATGTAGCGCACGAAGTCGATGAAGGGTTCGAAGAGCCGCGAGACGAGCGAGAAGGTCCCCGCCAGAATCCCGAGCGGCAAGCCAAGCAACGCCGACCAGAAGAAGCCCCAGAAGATCACCTGGCAGCTCTGCCAGAGGCTCTGGTGAAACCATACGTCGCCGACGCCCTCGGGCGGTGTCGTGAAGGCCGTGACGAGCGCGGCGCCGACCGCGTGGGGCGGCTGAAAATAGATGGGATTCGAGCGCTCGCCGCGGGCGAGCTTCTTGTGCGCGGCCTGAAGCTCGAGATTGCGCGCCCGAAACTCGGCCCGCTCCACGAGCTGCCCCTGAGCGATGTACGAATACTTGCCGGGAACGCCGGTGTCCCCGGCGTCCGTCACCAGCACGAGCGGATGCCAGAGGAACGGCAGGTAGCTCAGCGCGCACCAGACGGCGAGCGGCAGCGCGAACGCCAGGAGCCCTGCCACGAAATTCGCGCGTGGCGAGAGCGCCTGGCGTACGGCGAAGAGCCGCGGCCGCACCGGCAGCTGCATCGGGTCGAAGCTCGACGCATCGAGCTCGGATTCGGGCGCGCGCTCCTTCATGAGCTCAGAGCTTTCCGGCAGCCTTCGCGACTTCCTCGATCAGGCTCGAGTCGAAGAACTCCTCGTATTTGACGGGCGCCTTGTACATCTTGTTCTTGGTGAAGAAGGCATCGACCGCCTTGCTCGAACCGAAGATCGATTCGAAGCCCTCGCCCTTCTTCCAGGCCTTCAGGTTGCCTTCGAGGTCGAGGTACGCCGTCCCGTTCATGAACTTCTTGTACTCGTCACCGGGGAGTTTCACGCGCGAGCCCATGATCTTCGCGGCCTCGTCGACGTTCTTCGGATCCTTGATGAAGTCCGCGATCTTGAGCCAAACCTTCACGACCTTGAGCCAATCGCCGCGCCGCTCCGCCAGGCTCTTCGGATTCACGCACAGGTGATCGAAGATGAGCCCGGGGACGTTCGCGCTCGTGAAGATCGCGGTCGACCCTGGCACGTCCTTCAGGGCCTGACCGCTGCTCGGCTGCCAGGCGGCGATCGCGTCGTACCCGCCCTTGGCGAGCGCCTGCGGCGTATCCGTCGTGACCACGTTCTTGATGATCACGTCCTTCTCCGTGAGCTTCGCGCTCTCGAGCGCCTTCAGGAGCAACAGGTGATCGACGAGCCCAATCTCCACGCCGATCTTCTTGCCCTTGAGGTCCGCGACGCTCTTGATCCCCGGCTTGGCGACGATCATGTCGTTGCCGTTCGAATAGTCGTTGGCGAGGATGCACTTGCTCGGTGCGCCGCTCGATCCGGTCACCAGCGCGTCGCCGTTCGTGACCGTCACGGCGTCGACCTTCCCCGCCGAAAACGCGTCCATCGACGGCAGGTAGTCGAACCACACGAACTCGACGTTGACGCCCTCGTCCTTGAAAAACCCCTTCTGAATGCCGATGTCCCAGGCGATCCAGCCCGGCCAATCGCTGTACGCGACCTTCAGCGCGGGGCCCGTCGGCGTTGGAGGCGCTGCGGGCGCCGCCGCGACCGCCGAGCTCGGGGCGGCGGCGACCTTCTCTTCGGTCGCGGCGGGCGCGGGCGGCGGCTCTTCCTTGCTGCAGGCGAGACTGAAAAGCGGCAGGACCGCAGCGAAAATGACGGGCAGAATTGGCTTCATTCGAAGGACCTTTCCGAGCCACCAGCCTCGCCCGCCGATTGTTGCCGGCAGATGTCCGACCGCTTTCGAAACCCGGCGCGACGAGTCGAAACCTGCTCGTCACACGCTTCCCTCGCATTCGAAGCTGACCGGAAGCCGTGCTCGCGCAGGGTCTCCATCGGCGTCCTTTTTCGCTACGGATCTCGGCGCGATAGCGAGCGCACTGGTTCCATTCGGCACGCCGTTGCTCCGCTTCCGTAACCGGAGCTCCTCGAAACACTCGTAGCCTTTCTATCCGTGCTGCAGCCGAGACGCCCGTGGCTCCACGCCCTTCGCGTCCTCGCTGCCGTCGCTGCGCTCGCCCTCTTCGGCAGGGTGCTGAGCGGCGCGAACGGCTCGCGCGTCCTCGAGCTCTTCGCCGGCGCCGGTGCTCTCGGGCTCGCCGCCATCCTCTTGCCGCAGCTCGCGGCGCTTTCGGCCGAGTCGCTGGGCTGGACGTACGCCTTTCGCATCCTCGGACAGAAGGTGCGTTGGTCGGCCTTGCTCCGCGTGCGACTCGCGACCGAAGCACTCGCGCAGAGCCTTCCCTTCGGCGTGGCGTTCGCCGAGTCGATCAAACCGGTCCTCTTGAAGCGCCACGCCGGCCTCGAAGTTGCGCCGGCAGTCGCGGGCATGGCAGCTCGCAAATACCTCCTGCTCCTCTCGCAAAGCATCTACGTGCTCGGCCTCGGTACGCTGGGCTTCAGCGCGCTCCAGACGGCATCCGAAAGCCTGATCCGCTTCCCTGGGCTCGGCTACATCGCCTGCGGCGCGGGCGTCGCACTCGGAGTGGGTGCGCTCGCCATCGCGCTCGCCCTGCGGCAGAGCGAGCTCGCGCGCGCGACCCTTTCGCTCTTGCGCCGCCTGCCCCTGGCAAGACTCAGGGAGTGGCTCTCGCGCCGCGAGCCGGCCTTTGCGGCGACGGACGGTGCCGTTGCGTGCTTCTTCCGCGCCGACGCGCGCCGCACCCTCGCGCCGGCGCTCGGGTTCGGCATCGGCTGGCTACTCGAGTCCGTCGAAACCTTTCTGATCCTGCGCTTACTCGGCGTCGAGCTCGACTTCGTGACCATCGCGAGCTTCGAAGTCGTGCTCTCCCTGGTCCGAAACGTCGCCTTCTTCGTCCCCGCGGGGCTCGGCGTCCAGGACCTCGGCTACGTCGCGTGCCTCGCCGCACTCGGCGTCCCTGAAGCGGCGAGCGTCGGCGCCGCGTTCGTGCTGCTGAAGCGCGCCAAGGAATTGTTCTGGATCGCGGTGGGCTACGGATTTCTGATCGCGGGCGTCGCACCGGCCGCCGCCCAGCGACGGGCACGCATGCGGGTGCACGGGGCGGTCATCGGAGATGCGACGACGTGAAGGTCGCTACAGACAGCGAGCCGCCCATCTCGCGGCGTTCGTGAAGAGCTGGACCAGGTTGCCGTCACTGACCCAGCTGGCAGAGCCGTAGGCGGCGGTGTGCGCGAAATCGACGATGCGTCCCTGCCCGCCGGTCGGATCCTTCACCGTCACGGCTGCCCCCGAGTTGCCTCCACCGCCGCAGCCGGCGCAGGTCGCGATCACGGTTCCACCGTTGATCGTCGCGCCCGTGGAGGTGACCAGCATCAGCGGCGTGAACGAGGTCTGTAGGCCGCTCCAGATGGGATGACCGGCGACCGTCAGCGTGTACG
Organism: Polyangiaceae bacterium; assembly: GCA_036503835.1. Classification (GTDB taxonomy): domain Bacteria; phylum Myxococcota_A; class Polyangia; order Polyangiales; family Polyangiaceae; genus PMG-095. Next base: position 10,403 of record DASXWF010001475.1, read on the forward strand.
TCGACGGTGCAGAGGCGGAGCCCGAATACCCCATGACCATGATGGTACTGAAATCACTCCACGAGAAGGTGGTGGCGGCGGACTGGGCGACGCGGTACCCGGCCCACGCGGTGAACACGAGGCCCGTCCCGGCGGCGTTGGCCGCGAGGATGGTGGCCTCGAAGTCGACGGGGGTGGCGGCGCCGTAGGCATTGCCGACGGGCATGAGAACGGCCCCGAAGCCCGA
>DASXWF010001476.1:0-3630 GCA_036503835.1 Polyangiaceae bacterium
CAGCTTCGATGCGCCACCGGCCAGACGCTTCTGGATATCGCCGAGCTCGCGCGGATCGATCGCGACCCACGCTCCGCGAAACTGGACGAGCGGCGCCTTCTGCTTGGCGAGCGCGGCAAGCTCCCGCGCTGTCAGAGGCTCGTCGCCAATGACAGCCTCCCAGTCCACTTGAAGAAGCTCGTCGAGCGCGAGCCCGGCCGTTCCGGTGACGACGCCGGCGACCTTCTTGCTGCTCCCACCCACGCGCATCCGCAGACGGAGACGCCGTTGGCCGGCGGCCGTGAGCTCGCCGGGTACGATGACGCCGAAGCCCGCCTCTGCGAGCAGAGCCGCGCCATCGCCGAGGAACGTCCACGCGGTGGCCGGATCGAGGTCGACTGCCTCCGGGCGCGCCTCCTCGAGCGATCCCGCGAGCGCAGGAAAGAGCCGCGAGGCACGTCCGAGCGCCTCGAGCAAAGACTCCTGCGGATCGCGAAACGCGCGCCCGAGCTTCTCGAGGCTGCGTCCCTTCGTCTTCCACACGTCCGAGGCAGGAACGAGCAGGCTCGGATCGTCGGGCGACTGGAGCAGGAAGCGCAGCACGAAGGGTTCGCCGTCATCCGCCGGCAGCTCGAGGCGGAAGCATGCGCGAAGCCGGTCACGTGCGCCGAGGGCCGGTTCGCTCCAGCGAGCGAGCTCGTCCACCACGGAGCGTTCCGCGAAACCGTCGGTCTCGAAGCCACGCTGCGCGCCGCCGAGCGCGGTGCGCCAGCGATCGGCCCAGGCATCCGGCGCCGCTCGCGCCGTCTTCGCACGTGAGGCGGGCAGCGACGGGCCTCCGCGCGCGGTGCGCACCAGCGTGTCGACGATGGCGTCGAGGTAGGCCCGCACGAGCGCATCGGGTGCCCACACCGCGCCCGAGCGATCGCCCGCCACCGGCACGGCGTGCGCTGAAGGCGGCATGCTCTTGGCGATCGCCGCGACCTTCGCTGCATCCTCGCTGGCCGCGAGCGCCGCGGCCCAGCGAGCCTCGATGCGTCCGCCACGCCGCGAGATCGTCGGCACCACTCGTTCGCGAGCAACGAGGTCCATCGCGAGCTTGCTGGCCAAGACCCAGGTCGCCACGGAACCGGGCAGGCTCTCGATGTCGGCGGCTGGGACGACCGCGAGCCTGGCCACGGTGTCGCACAGAGGCAGCTTGAGGCCCGCGGCGTCGCAGAGGCCCTCCGGTGCAACGAGGGCCGCGGACCAGGGCTGGCCGCCCTGGCCGAGGGCCGGCAGCACGCGCGGCGCCGGTTCGGTGCCCCAGAGGAACAGGGACTCGACGTCCGGCAGGTACACGAGCGGCATCGGCCGCCCTTACATGCCACACGGACCCAACTCTCGGGGAGGCGAAGTAGGGCTTTTGCTCGAAGGCTCTCGCGCCGCTGGGTTTCAGCGGCGGAGTGAGCAACCAGGGGCGATGGCCTGCCGGCGTCCTTTGACAAACCGGCGGTGCTCGCTGAAATGGTGCACGAAGCATGGCCTCCCCGAGCCGACCATCCGCAGATAGCCACGATCTCATCCGCGTGCAGGGCGCGCGGGAGAACAATTTGAAGGACGTGAGCGTCGCGATCCCGAAGCGGCGGCTGACGGTGTTCACCGGGGTCTCGGGGTCGGGGAAGTCGTCGCTGGTGTTCGGGACGATCGCGGCGGAGTCGCAGCGGCTGATCAACGAGACTTACAGCACGTTCGTGCAAGGGTTCATGCCGACGCTCTCGCGACCCGAGGTCGACGTGCTCGACGGGCTGACGACCGCGATCATCGTCGATCAGGAGCGGATGGGGCAGAATTCGCGCTCGACCGTCGGTACGGTGACCGACGCCAACGCGATGCTGCGCCTGCTGTTCAGTCGGCTCGGCAAGCCGCACATAGGGCCTCCGACCGCCTACTCGTTCAATGTCCCGACGCGCAAGGCGAGCGGGGCGATGACGGTCGACAAGGGCAAAGGAGAGCGGGTCGTCGTGCGCGACGTCGTTTATCACGGCGGGATGTGCCCGCGCTGCGAGGGCATGGGACAGGTGTCCGACATCGACCTGACCCAGCTCTACGACGACAAGAAGTCGCTGAACGACGGGGCGCTCACGATTCCGGGCTACAGCATGGAGGGCTGGTACGGCCGGATTTTCCGCGGTTGCGGCTTTTTCGACCCGGACAAGCCGATCCGCAAGTTCAACAAGCAGGAGCTCCACGACCTCCTCCACAAGGAGCCGACCAAGATCAAGATCGACGGCATCAATCTGACGTACTCGGGTCTGATCCCGAGCATTCAGAAGTCGTACCTGTCGAAGGACGTCGACGCGCTGCAGCCGCACATCCGCGCCTTCGTGGAACGCGCGGTCACGTTCACGAGCTGTCCCGAGTGCAAGGGCACGCGGCTCAACGAAGCGGCCCGCTCCTCGAAGATCGACGGGAAGAACATCGCCGACGTCTGCGCGATGCAGATCAGCGATCTCGCCGAGTGGCTGCAGGCTCTGGAAGAACCGTCCGTCGCACCGCTCTTGGGTTCCCTGCGACACACCCTCGACTCTTTCGTGGAGATCGGGCTCGGCTACTTGAGCCTCGATCGGCCGACGGGCACGTTGTCGGGCGGCGAGGCGCAGCGCACCAAGATGATCCGCCACCTCGGGTCGTCGCTCACCGACGTGACCTACGTGTTCGACGAGCCGACGATCGGGCTGCATCCTCACGACATCCAGCGCATGAACGAGCTGTTGTTGCGGCTGCGCGACAAGGGCAACACGGTGCTCGTGGTCGAGCACAAGCCGGAGACGATCGCGATCGCCGATCACGTCATCGATCTCGGCCCCGGCGCGGGCAGCGCGGGCGGCCAGGTGGTGTTCGAGGGCAGCGTCGAGGGGCTCAGGGCGAGCGGCACGCTCACCGGACGGCACCTGAGCGACCGCGCCTCGCTGAAGCCGTCGGTTCGCAAACCCTCGGGAGCAATGAAGGTGCGCGGCGCGAGCACGCACAACCTACGCAACGTCGACGTCGAAATCCCGCTCGGCGTGCTGGTGGTGGTGACTGGGGTGGCGGGATCGGGCAAGAGCTCGCTGATCCACGGCTCGGTCTCGGGCCGAGACGGCGTCGTCGCGATCGACCAGACCGCGATTCACGGCTCACGGCGGAGCAACCCGGCGACGTACACCGACCTCCTGGAGCCGATCCGCAAGGCGTTCGCGAAGGCGAACGGCGTAAAGCCCGCCCTCTTCAGCGCCAACTCCGAAGGCGCGTGTCAGGGCTGCAACGGCGCCGGGGTCATCTACACCGACCTCGGGATGATGGCCGGGGTCAGCACGGTCTGCGAAGAGTGCGAGGGCCGGCGCTTCCAGACTTCGGTGCTCGAGTACCGACTCGGCAAGCTCAACATCGCCGAGGTGCTCGATCTTTCCGTCGACGAGGCGCTCGGCTTCTTCGCCGAAGGCAAGGCGCACACCCCGGCGGCTCACGCCATCTTGCAGCGCATGGCCGACGTGGGGCTCGGCTATCTGCGGCTCGGTCAGCCGCTGACCACTCTCTCCGGCGGCGAGCGCCAGCGGCTCAAGCTGGCGACGCACATGGGTGAGGAGGGGGGCATCTACGTGCTCGACGAGCCGACGACCGGACTGCACC
>DASXWF010001477.1:0-5117 GCA_036503835.1 Polyangiaceae bacterium
GAATTGCACGCCCCAGGCGCGCGGCAGGAAGCGTACGGCCGCGTGCGGCTCGAGCCGCGTGCGGGCGAGGACGCGCGCCCCCGGGGGCAGCAGCGTCGCCGAATCCCGGTGGCTCATGTTGGCGAGGAGCGGCGAAGGCAGGCCCTCGAACAACGGGTCCCGCTCGAGGAGCTCGACCTCGACGCTGCCGATCTCGCGGCCGCGCGGGTTCTTCTCGACGCTGCCTCCGAGTGCCTGGGCGAGAAGCTGATGGCCGAAGCAGATCCCGAACGTCGGGGTGCCGGCGCGAGCGAGCGCCGCGACGGCGCGTTCGGCTTCGACGATCCAGGGCTTTCGCGAGGTGACGCTCTCGGGCGAGCCGGTGATCACGATCGCCCCGAAGTCGCCCAGGCGCTCGAGCGAGTCGGTGCGGGCATCGACGACGGAGACCGTACCGGCGCGCGCGCCGAGCTCGCCGCGGATGAGGTCGGCGAAGCCGCCGCGAGTGCGCGACACGGCTTCCACCGGTTCGCCCGTGACGAGCACGCCGAGCCTCAGCATGCGCTCATTTTAGCTCATCTTGCTCGACGATTCCCGCCGTTCAGGCCGGCTACGTTCGGGTGTACGGTGGCGCATGCCCCGCATCACCCATGTGGAGTTCCGGCCGCTCGACGTCGAGCTGAACGAACCGTTCGGCATCGCGACGGGCGCGCAGCCGCTCGCGAAGAACCTGCTCGTCGAGCTCGGTTGCGACGACGGGACGCTCGGGATCGGTGAGGCGGCGCCGTTTCCCGCCGTCAACGGCGAGACCCGCGAAGACGCGGAGCGGGCGCTCGAGGACGCTCGCCCCGCGCTGATCGGCCTCGAGCTCGAGACCTGGCGGGCCTCGGCGAAGACGGCCGCGGGGCGGCTCGCCGCTTCGCCGAGCGCGCTCTGCGCGTTCGAAACGGCCCTGCTCGACGCGCTCACGCGGAGACTCGGGATTTCGCTGTTTGCGTTCTTCGGCGGCGCCGAGCCGGAGCTCGTCACGGACATCACGCTCACGACGGGCAGCGCCGAGCAGGCACGCGAGCAGGCCGCGGCGGCCGCGGCGCGCGGGTTCTCGACGTTGAAGGTGAAGGTCGGCGGCGCGCCGCTCGCCCACGACCTCGAACGCCTGCACCGCGCGGCCGAAGCCGCTCCGAACGCGGCGTTCGTGCTGGACGCGAACGCGAGCCTGAGCTCGCTCGAGGCGATCCGGATGCTGCGCGCGCTCGGACAGCTCCGCGATCGCGTCGCGCTGTTCGAGCAACCGACCGCGCGCGACGATCTGGTCGCGCTGCGCAACGTGCGTGAGGCGGGCGTCAAGGTGGCTGCGGACGAGAGCCTGCGGAACGCGGCCGACCTCGAACGACTCATCGACGCGCAGGCGGTGGACGTCGTGAACCTCAAGATCATGAAGAGCGGGGTGATCGGCAGCCTGGACCTCGCGCTCGGAGCGCGGGCCGCCGGATTCGGCCTGATGGTCGGCGGCATGGTGGAAACGCGGCTCGCGATGACCGTTTCGGCCTGCCTCGCGGGAGGGCTCGGCGGCTTTGCCTACATCGACCTCGACACGCCGCTGTTCTTGAAAGCCGACCCGTTTCGCGGCGGCTTCCAGGACGAATGGCCGCGGCTGCGCCTGGAGCGCATCGAGCGCGGCCACGGCGTCGAACTGGCCGGAGCGCGCGCGTGACGCCGGAGCGGGCGCGGCCGGCTGCGTGTCAGCCGCCGAGCCGGTCAGTCGAAGGGTTTTTGCAGGGTGCTACGCTCCAAGGCGTAGTCGTATCTCGTGCCTAGCGCCTATCTCATAACCAGCTTCGCTGGTCATGACGCGGGCTTCGCCCGCGGCGCTGCTTCGCAGCGCGGCTCTAGTCTGTTCTCGGGGGCGTCCCGCCCCCGGAAAAACTGGCTAGCCAGTTTTTCTCCCCCTCACGCGCTTCGCGCGTGGCCAGAGCTCCTCGCCTCCTCGTAAGGTTCATTCGATGCGCTCTGGCCAGCAACTCGTTCTTCCCATCGGGGGGCTCGATCGCGAAGCGCCCGCGCCCAACAAGATCCCGCGCGCCGATCGCGTGTTCGTGAACCGCGACCTTCGCATGTCCGGCATCGAGTGGATCGGCTTCGACATGGACTACACGCTCGCGATCTACCGCCAGGATCGCATGGACGCCCTGAGCGTCGAGCTCACGGTCGATCGGCTGATCCGCCGGGGATATCCGCGCGAGCTCAAGGAGCTCGTGTACGACACGCGCTTTCCGATCCGCGGCCTGCTCGTCGATCGCCGCTACGGGCACGTGCTGAAGATGGATCGTTACAAGGTGGTGCACCGCGGCTACCACGGCATGCGCCGCCTGCCGCCGGACGAGCTCGAGGGGCTCTACCACGACAAGCGCATCCGCCCGCACACCGCGCGCTATCACTGGATCGATACGCTGTTCGCGCTGAGCGAGGTCACGAGTTACGCGGCCGTCGTGACGGCGCTCGAGCAGCGCGGCGCTCCGGTCGACTACGAGAAGCTGTTCGTCGACGTGCGCGCGTCCATCGACGAGGCTCACGCCGACGGCACGGTCTACGCGATCGTGACCGCGGCGTTCGACGAGTTCGTCGATCGCGACGCCGAGCTCGCGCGCACGCTGCACAAGCTGCGCTCCGCGGGGAAGAAGCTGTTCTTGCTCACCAACTCGCCCTTTTCCTACACGGAAAAGATGATGACGTACCTGCTCGGGCACGCCATGCCCGAGTACCCGAGCTGGCGTCACTTCTTCGAAATCGTGATCTGTTCCGCGCAGAAGCCGCGCTGGTTCCAGGAAGGGCGCCCGCTCATGGAGCGCGACGGCGACGTGCTGCGCCCCGTGCGCGGCGACCTGGAACGCGGCAAGGCGTACGAAGGCGGCAACCTCGAGGAGTTCGAGCGCCTGCTCGGCGTACCCGGCTCGAGCATCCTCTACGTCGGCGATCACATCTACGGCGACATCCTGCGCTCGAAGAAGGAGACCTCCTGGTACACGGCCATGATCATCCAGGAGCTCGACGCGGAAATCGCCGCGCACGAGGCCTCGAGCGGCGACCGGGTGCGCCAGCGCACGCTCGACGAGCGCCGCGAGCGGCTGGAGGACGAGCTCCGCTTCTACCAGGCGCGCTGGAAGGAGCTCGCCCGCGCCGCCGCGGGGAACGGCGCCGAACAGGAGCGCATCCGCGTCAAACGGGCGCTCGACGGCGTCCGCGCCGAGCTCCGGGCGAACGTCGCCGAGTACGACGCCCGCTCCGAGCGCATCTCGTCACAATTTCACCCGTACTGGGGCTCCCTCCTGAAGGAGCAGAACGAGATGAGCAGCTTCGGGCTCCAGGTCGAGCTCTACGCCGACGTGTACATGCGCCGCGTTTCCTGCCTGAAGGCGTATTCCCCGCAGCAGTACTACCGCTCGCCGTACGACCTCATGCCGCACGAGCTCTGACCTACATTGGCCCCCGAGCCGAGCCCCTTGCGCTGGAAACAAACGGGCCTAGGAAAGCGTAGATCGCGCGCGCCCACCCGTTCCGGTCGGCCGGCGGCGCCCCGCCCCCTCCTCATTGTGCTACGAGCCGGCGGCCTCCCGCGCGCGAACGAGCGGCGGGACCCGACCCGCGACGGGCGGGCGATCCGAGGAAGTAAAAGCGCATGAATCTGGTGGAATGGCTTCAGAAGTTGATGACCAACTTCGGTGCGGGTTGGGTCATGTGGCTGATGGTGGGGCTCAGCGTCATCTCGGTCGCGGTGATGCTGGAACGCGGCTGGTTCTACTGGTCGCTCCGCGACGACATCGCCCGTCTCGCGCGTGAGCTCCGCGATCGCCTGCGCGACGAGGATCTCGAGGGCGCCCGCAAGCTGCTCGAAGCGTCTCCGAGCGCCGAGGCCGCCGTGGTCGTCGCCGGCCTGATGGAGGCGGATCGCGGCGCCAAGTCGGCGGACGAAGCGATGCAGGGCGCCGCCGCGCTCCAGCGCATGAAGCTCGAGCGCAGGCTCGCCTTCCTCGGTACCCTCGGCAACAACGCTCCGTTCATCGGCCTTTTCGGAACCGTGATCGGCGTCGTTCAGGCGTTCGAGGCGCTCGGCAAGCAGGGCGGCGCCGTGGCGCAGGAGGCGGCGTTCTCCGCCCCGACCGAGGTGATGGCCGCCATCGCCGAGGCGCTGGTCGCGACCGCCGTCGGTCTGCTCGTCGCCATCCCCGCGGTCGCCATGTATAACTTCTACCAGCGCCTCGCGCGCTCCATTCTCGCGAATACCGAGGCGCTCGGCCACGTGCTGCTTTCGCACCTCGTAGCGGAGCAACCGCCGGCGCGCGAACCCGCGACCGCGGAGGACTGAGGATCGTCGCATGGCCGGCAACGCCAGAAACAACGACGACGACGGCCTGATCGCGGGCATCAACGTCACACCGCTCGTCGACGTGACGCTGGTCTTGCTCATCATCTTCATGGTGACGGCGAAGATCATCGTGTCGCAGGGCATGCCCATGGATCTGCCGAAGGCCGCGGGCGGGGAGTCGCTGCAGACGATTTTCTCGGTCGAGCTCGGCGCCGACGGGCGCACCCGCGTGGATTCGGAAGCGGTGGCGAACGATGAAGCGATCGCGGCGCTCGCCAAGACGGCGCACGGCCGGAACAAGGACCTTCGCGCCGTCATCCGCGCCGACAAGAAGGTGGAGCACGGCCGGGTGATCCACGTGCTCGACCTCTTGAAGCGCGCCGGCATCGCCAAGATCGCCTTCGCCGTGAGCCCGAGCCGGGAAGGAGTCCCCGTCGAAGCTCCGAAATGACCGAGCGCATCGCCCCCTCGCCGAGTCCGGAGCCGGAGGAATCGCCCGCGGCGAGCGAGCCTTTCGATCCCGTGCTCGGACTCGGCAGGAAGAGCGGGCTCACGCTCTCGCTCGCGTTCGCGGTCGCGATGCTCGTGCACGGGACGGCCGGCGCGCGCGCCGTGCACACGCTGCCCCACCTGGCGGAGCTCGCCGCGTCGGTCCGCCACGACATCCACGAGCGGCTCAAGGCCGAGGTCGATGTCGAGGTCGACAAGCCGCCGCCACCACCGCCGCCGCCACCCGAGCCGGAACCTGAGCCGGAGCCGGAGAAGCCGCCGCCCC
>DASXWF010001478.1:0-4517 GCA_036503835.1 Polyangiaceae bacterium
CCGTCGCCGCCGAGCAAGCTTGCGGCCGGCAGCGCGCGGCCTGGGGCGTCTGCAAACTGGGCCGGTGAGTCACCTCCTGCGCGAGAGGCGCGCGGGCTGCGTGACGTTTTGCGTGAGCTTCGGTTCGCCGAGGTAGCTCACCCGGCTCAGACCGGACAAGGTGGCGTCGAGCTCCTCCAGGTACCCGAGCTCGATGCTCGATACGTCGGTGGCCGTGACGACGCCGCGCCGGGCGGAGAATCCGCTCAGATCGAGGCGCGTGGGGCCGCGCACGCTGACCTTGAGTGCGCCGCTCGAGCCGCGCACCGTGACCTTGGCGCCGCCCGTGGCTTCGAGCTCGAAGGCTTCTCCGCTCACCCCTTCGATGCTGCCGCGCGCCCCGGCACCCGCCAGCACGCGTTCGAGCCGCTCGCTTCCGACCCGCACGCGCAGCGGCTGGAGCTGTTTGAGCTTCGCTTCGCGCCGGATGACCAGCGTGGTCCCCTCGATTTGCGTCGAGACGTACGAGAGCAGGTTGTCGTCGCCCGAGACCTCGAGCGGGGCCTGTTTGCCGACGCTCACGATGAATTCGACTCCGGCCACCTTGATCGAGGAGAAGGGGCCGATGGGGCGTGTTTTCGTGGCGCCGACGCCGCTGCCCGTCGTGGCGGGGGGCTTCTTCTTGCAGGCGGGGAGAGCGAGCGCGAAGCTCGCGAGCAAGAGCCGGCGCCGGAGGACGTCCACGACGCCCGGTTAGCACGAAACCGCGCCGGCGTGCGATGCCGCCGCCGGCTGTTCCCGCCGGGACGTCAGCGAAACTCGACGGGCTCCCGATCCGCCTGCGAGACCTGCACTTCGACCCGGTCCTCGCAGCGCTGGCGGAGCGCCCGCTCGAACGCCGGCAAGAAACCGCGCTCGGAGCTCGAATGCTCGCACAGGATCACGCTGCTGCCGCGCGCGATCCGGGCGAGCAGCGCGTGGTGCGAGAGCTCGCCCGTCAGAAACAGGTCATAGCCCTCGGCGCGGTCGAGGACGCTCCCTCCCGAACCGGCACAGACTGCGGCCCGCCGGATCGTGCCACCGTCCCGATGTGCCGGCGCAGAAGCCACCCGCAGCGTCGCACGGCCGACGTGACGCTTGACCCGCTCGACGAGCACGTCGAGCGTGGCGGGCTCGTCGAGCGTGACCGCGCGACCGACGCCGAACCCCGCCGCGGGCCGCGGGGCGAGCGGGTAGATGTCCCAGGCCGGCTCCTCGTACGGATGAACGCGCCGGATGGCTTCGGCGGCCGCGCCGAGCGCCGCCGCAGGGCAGACCAGCTCGAGCCGCAACTCGGAGACGCGCTCCAGCCGGCCGCGCTCGCCGACGACCGGACTCGCTGTTTCGCCGCCCACGAACGTGCCGCTCCCCGCGAGCTCGAACGAACACTCCGAGTACGCCCCGATGACGCCGGCGCCGGTCGCGGCGAGGGCGCTGCGGAGCGCGTCGGCGTGAGTCGCCGGCACGAACACGACGAGCTTGTGCTCGCTCGGAGCGCGCGGCACGCTCGCGAAGAGGGCGCCGCGTTGGCCCGTGCCGAGCGCGCCGGCGAGCCAATCGTTCACGCCGCCCGGCGCCGCGTCGAGCGCGGTGTGCGGAGAGTAGAGCGCGAGGCCGGCGCGCGCGGCGGCGAGGAACACGCGTTCGCCGGGCACGCGGGCGCGCAGCCGGTTCACGGGTCGGAACAGCGGCGGGTGATACGCGACCACCAGATCGACGTCGCCGGCGAGCGCTTCGGCGAGCACGGGCTCGCTGAAGTCGATGCACAAGAGCACGCGCGCGACCTGCGGCGGCGCGGCCGAGTCACGTCGATCGCCGGCCGGCTCGAGCAAGAGCCCCACGTTGTCCCAGTCTTCGGCGTGTGCGACGGGCGCGATGCTCTCGAGAGCGGCGACGACGCGGTCGAGCGGAAGCGGCATGCGAAGATCTCGGCGCAGGTCAGTGCCGCGGCTCGTCGTCGAACGGCTCGGCAGAGGCGCCCGGAGCGCTCTTGCGTTGGGCCATCACGGCGGTCAACGCCTGGATGAACGCGCGATCCACGCGCTGGTAGTAGGCGCGGCTCAGCACGATGGCGCGCTCGGCGTCGCCCCCCTGCAGCGCCGTCCAGAATTCGCGCAGGTAGCCCGGAAAGCTCGGCTCGAGCACCCAGAGCGCCGGAAAGCGATCGGTGAGCTCGCGGTAGACGTCGAGGAACGGATTCGCGATCCAGCGCACGGCGACCGAGTGGCCGGCGTCGACGAGCGCATCGAGCCAGCGCTGGAAGCCGTGGGCCACGAGGATTGGATCGCCGCGCTCGAACGCGGCGATCAGAAGCTCGGTGATGTCGCGCAGGCGTGCCAAATCTTCCTTGTCGGCGCGCTCGGCGGCGAGCCGGGTCGCGAACTCGATCACGAGCAGGCGAGCCGGCAGAATGTCCTGGAGCAGGTGCACGATCTCCGACAGGTCCGCGCCCGACTCCAGAAACGGCGCGAGCAACTCCAGGGTTCCGCTCTTGCGGAAGTCGGCGACCGTGACGCCCTGACCGTGTCGGACCGTGACGAGGCGCGCCTGCTCGAGCCGCCGCACGGCCTCGCGCAGCGTGTTGCGGTTGGTGCTGTGTTCGGCCGCGAGCTCGCGCTCGCCCGGCAAGCGCTCGCCGGGAGCGAGCTCGCCCGCGAGGATCCGCCGGCGCACCTCGCGGAAGATGGTCGTCGCGATGTTGGCGGAAGCGGGGCGATTCTCGGCCATTCGTGCTCCCCGCGCCTGGGCTCAGAACAGAATCGAGCCGCCGATCATCATCGACGGATAGCCGAGCCGCACCGTCAGTCCGAAGCGATCGGCGAACAGGAAACGTCCGCCCACCCAGAACGTGGGCTCGATCGGATCGACGTCCGAATTCTCCTGGCTGCAATCGCCGCCGCCGGCGCACGTGCCCTCGAGCGACCAGCTCTCGTACTGAAACGCGAGCCCGGGTTCCGCGAACACGCTCACGACCTTCGAGAAGTAGAAGTTCCACTGCGCGGTCACGGGGATCCAGACGTTCATCGAGTCGCAGTCCTCGACGAAGAACTCGGCGCCGCGCCTGCGGCACACGTCCTCGTCGCCGAAGAACGCGAAGTCGATGCCGACTTTGATGCCGATGCTGTTGTTGATGCTGGGGATTGGGCCGTTGTGCATGAAGGGGATGCCCACATGCAGGCCGAAGCCGTAGCCCTCGTCACCGATCGGCTGGTCGCTGTGCTGGAGCAGCACGTGCGGGTCGAGCTCGACGCCGTAGCGGTAGTGCGCACCGGGCTGCTTGATCTGCGCCGCCGCCGTCCCCGAAATCGACCAGACCAGGGCAGCGAGCAGGCCGGAAAGGCAGAGGCGGGCGGAGCAAGCACGATTCATCGGGACCTTTCGGTTCAGGTGGTGCGCTGCCGCTCGAGCTCGCCGACGAGTTCGGCGAGGAGCGCGGGGGTGAATGCTACGACATGCTCGCCGAAGACCTCAACCCACTCGTCCACCGCGGGACGGTCGCTCGCTCGGATGGCGAGGCGCGGCCGAGCCGCGAGCGCCCGGGACAGGCGATCGGCGACGACGATCGCGGGGACTTTCGCCCCGACTCCACGCGCCGAAAGCAGGCCCGCGAGCTCGGAGAGCTTCGCGCGGGGCTCGTCGGGCCAGGCCATCCCGTCGAGGATTCGTGGGTCTCGGCCGGCATCGAGCCCGTTCAGGTAGGCCGAGCGGGCGGCCTCCGCTTCGGCGAGTGCCGCGTCGAGCAAAAGTTCCAGGCCGACGTGAGCGACCGCGCGCGCGGTGCCCCGCGCGACTCCACGAGCCTCGAGATGGACGCGAGCCTTCTGACACCAGCTGCGAAACAGCGAAAGATCGTGGAAAACGGCGTCCGTCAGGTGATGGAACCGCACCCCGGCGCCCACGTTCGGACAAGCGACGGCCGGTGGGCGCAACCGGAGCATGCCGCAGAAATCCGGCAGCATCGCTCCGAGGAGGAACCCGGGACGCTCGTCGAAGCGGCCGGCGACGGCGGCGTGACCGAAAAAGTTCATCGTGGAGACCGGGAGCCGGAAGAGGCGAAGCCTACTCCCGAATCCGCCCCGCTTCGAGCCCCCGCTCGCGCCGCTCTGCCGCGGCTGGGCTAGGCTCGCGTTCGATGCTCGGCGAGTCCCAGCGCGCGCGCCTCGTGGCGCGGCGCCCGCTTTCACCACGCGTGAGCGAGCTCACGCTCGAGCTCGAACCGGGAGCGCCGTTTCGCTGGCTCGCTGGGCAGCACGTGCTCGTGGGAGCTACGAGCTCGGTGGACCGTTACGCGTTCTCGATCGCTCATGCCGACGACGGGCGCGAACCTGCGCGTATCGTGCTCGCCGTGGGGCACGCATCGAGCGCGGAGTCGCTGCTCGCCGTACCCGCCGGAGGCGAGCTCGTGGTGTTGGGACCGTTCGGGTCGTTCACCTGGCGGGCGGCGCCGGGCGCGTTGCTCGTGGGAGTGGGCACGGGCGTCGCGCCGCTCAAGGGGCTCG
>DASXWF010001479.1:0-4721 GCA_036503835.1 Polyangiaceae bacterium
CTCCACGTGACGGACACGAGCCCCGGCCGCGAGCCGATGGAGCGGCTCTGGAGCGTGGATCCGCCGGGGTTCCTCGGTTTGTCGGCGGAGCCCCTGCGCGGCCCGATTCCGAACACGTTCCTCGTCGGGCCGACGGTCCTACCGGCGCTCGGACAGGAGGGCGAGCTCCTCGCCGCGTGGAGCGTGGCGCGCCTCGTCACGAAGCGCGACAAGGCGCGCCAGCGCATGCGCCAGAAGCTCTGGTCGAAGATCGAGACCACGTGAGCGGAACGCTGCGCGTGATCGCCGGCGCCTTCGGCGGGCGCACCTTGAAGGCGCCGCGCGGGCTCGCCACGCGCCCGACCTCGGCGCGCGTGCGCGAGGCCCTCTTCGCCGTGCTCGGCGACCTCTCGGGCATGCGCGTGCTGGATCTCCACGCCGGCAGCGGCGCTCTCGCGATCGAAGCGCTCTCGCGCGGAGCCTCGCACGCGCTGCTCGTGGAGCACGATCGGGCAGCCGTAGCCTGCATCCGCGAGAACCTGCGCGCGCTCGGGCTCGACGAACGGGCCGCGCTCCTACCGCGCAAGATTGCCGCCGCCGCCGGGGAAATCGCGCAGCGCGGCCCGTTCGACCTGATCCTGTGCGACCCGCCCTGGCCGGAGCTCGATCGTGCCGTCGGGGAGCTCGAGCGCCTGGTGGCAGCGGGGGTGCTCGCTTCGGACGGGCGCTTGTCCCTCGAGCACGCGGCGAAAGGACCCGAGCCCGAGATCGAACGCCTCGCGGCCTACGATCGGCGCCGCTGGGGCGACACGGGTGTGAGTTTGTTTCAGGCCGCGCCCGCGTCCGGCCGGCAGACCTAGGGCGCCTCCCACGATTCTGCGACAAATGCCGTTTCGCCCCTTTCGTGCCGGACGAGACGTGCCGCTATATAGTGCGCATTCCGGCGGGTTCGGGAGTGTCTCTCGCCGGATCCGAAGCACTACCGGAACGGACCTGGGTCCCCGAGTCGTAGAGCAATCCACCTAGATCGCGCATGGCGAACACGAGCGCACCTCCGCCTCCTCCCAAAACCAACAACGGCCCCTTCGTCATCGCGGCGATCCTGATGCTGCTCTTGATGGGCGGCCTCGTGGTGTGGAAGCTCGGCGGCAAGGAAGAAGACAAACCGCCGGTCGCGGTTCAGCAGGTCGCGCCCACCGCGACGGAAGCCATCCCCGACCAGATCATCCCGCCTCCGCCACCACCGCCGCCTTCCGCGGAACCGGACGCGGGCGCGCCGTCCACGACGAAGAAGGCAGCCGGCGGCTCGGGCATCGGCACGGGTTGTCCGACTTGCGGGAACTGCACCGGAGAGCCGGCACCGAGCTTCTCCGCGGTCCTCCGGACACGCGCCAACCAGGCGCAGCGCTGCTACGAAAAAGCGCTCGCTCAGTCCGAGCAACTCCAGGGAAAGCTCACCGTGAACCTGTGCGTCGGTGTGGGCGGCGGGGTCTGTTCGGCGAATATTTCGAACGATACGCTCGGAAGCCCGATGGTTTCCCAGTGCGTGGCGAACATCTACCGGGCCACGACCTTCCCGTCGCCGAAAAACGGTTGCGTCGAGGCCAAAGTTCCGCTGAACTTCGTGCCACAGAAGCAATGACGCGCCCGAACCCGGCCAGCCAGACGCTCGCGTTGACGCTCGCTCTGGCCGCCGCCGTGGGAGTCGTCGCGAGCGCCTGCAGCGGCGAAGACGGCGCGACGCCCGTGTGTCCGGCCGTGCCGCTCTACGACATCGGCGCCGCCGGAGAGCGCAACGAAGCCGAAGAAGCGCGGCTCGCGGCGGTCGACGCGGGGTGCATGACGGACATCGATCGCACCGACATCGGCGCCACGGAGTAGCCGCGCCGGCGGCCCGTCCGTGACTGACAGCGATCCGACCTCCGAGCGCCCGCCGAGCGGCGCCGAGACCGCGCGTGCGGGCGAGGGCAGGTCCCGGTTGCCGCTCGGCGTGCTGCTCACCGTCGCCTACGACGGGTCTTCCTTCTCGGGCTTCGCGCGCCAGCCCACCGCGCGGACGATCGCGGGCGAGCTCGACGGAGCGGTGCGCGCCGTCGTACCCGGAGCGAGCCTGGTGCGCGGCGCGAGCCGTACGGACGCCGGCGTCCACGCGCTCGGACAGCGGGTGGCGTTCGACGTGGCGCAGGCGTTACCGGCGCGCGGCTGGGTGCACGCGCTGAACGCTCAGCTCCCGAAAGAGATCGTGGTGGTGCGAGCGGCCTCCGTCCCACCGGGTTACGAGCCGCGCTTCCGCGCGCTCGAAAAGACGTATCGCTACGTCCTCCTCGAGAGCAGCGTCCCGGACCCGTTTCTCGCCGGGCGCGCCTGGCGCATCGGGGACAGGTTGAACCACGAAGCCATGCGCGCCGCGGCGGCTCCTCTCGTCGGGGAGCACGACTTCGCCGCCTTCCGGGGCGCCGCGGACGAACGGGAAAACACGGTGCGGAAAATTTTTCGCATCGAGGTGCGAAGCGCGCGTGGCGACGGACCGCCGACCACGGCGATCGAAGTCTGCGGCAACGGCTTCCTCTACAGGATGGTGCGCATCATCGTGGGATCCCTGGTCGACATCGGCTGCGGGAGGCTCGAACCCGACGCCGTCGTCCGCGCGCTGTCGGACAGGGACCGGACCTCGCTCGGCCGCACGGCGCCGCCCGACGGACTCTGCCTCGACCGCATCGTGCTGGATGACGAAGGCACGGACGCCTGGCCCGACCCGGGCACGCCCCGCGGGATTTGACGAGGCAGGGTGTCTCGCGTAGGTTCCCCGCCGACCCGTGGGCGTCCGTCAAAGAATCCTCGAGCGCAGCCGCAAGGCCCTGCTCAACCCAGCGGTAATGCGCTGGGTATCCGACGATCGAGTGATGAAGGCCGCAGAGGGCCTGATGGACGCTCGGCTGCGGATGCGGGAGGCCTGGAAAATCCTGCTGAACGGCCACGAGCTGCCGAACGTGGATCCGTCCCTCGACGAGAACGTCGGGGAGCGCCCCGTCCGGCGCGAGGTCGAAGCCAAGCCGCGCACCAACGGCAGCGCCACGAACGGCAGCGCCAACGGCAACGGCGCCGCGCACATCACGCACGGCTCGACCGACATGGACGAGTCGCTGAAGGAGCGCAACACGCTCGCCAGCATCGGCGGCCGGGACGTGTTCGAGAAGTGCCGCAAGTTCATGGCGGCGGACAACGCGCGCAAGCGCGGCATCTATCCGTTCTTCCGCCCGCTCGACCTGAACGACGGCCCCGAGGCGGTCATCGACGGCCGCCGTGTCGTCATGTTCGGCTCGAACAATTACCTCGGCCTGACGACGCACCCGAAGGTGCGCGAAGCGGCCAAGGCCGCGATCGACCGCTTCGGCACCAGCATGACCGGTTCGCGCCTCGTGAACGGCTCGATGAAGCTGCACGAGGAGTTCGAGGGCAAGCTCGCCCACTGGTTCCAGAAGGAAGCCGCGCTCGTCTTCACGACCGGCTACCAGGTGAACCTCGCGACCTGCGCCGCGCTGCTCAGCAACAAGTTCAGCGTCGCCGTGATCGACCGCAACGTGCACGCGTCGCTCTACGACGGCGCGCGCCTCGGACAGGCCGCCGGCGCGCGCCTCGTGCGCTACCGCCACAACGACGCCGAGTCGCTCGACAAGACGCTCGAGAAGCTCGAAGGCGAAGAGGGCGCGCTCGTCATCACCGACGGCGTCTTCAGCGCCGAAGGCGAAATAGCGAAGCTCGACGAGCTCGTGCCCATCGTGAAGAAGCACGGCGCGCGGCTGTTCGTCGACGACGCCCACGCGCTCGGCGTGATCGGCCCCGGCGGGCGCGGCACCGCGGCGAGCTTCGGTCTCGTCGATCAGGTGGATCTGATGGGCGGCACGTTCTCGAAGTCGCTCGCCAGCATCGGCGGCTGGCTGGTCGGGGAGCGCAAGGTGCTCGACTACATCCGGCACTTCGCGCCGTCGTTCATGTTTGCGGCCGCGGCCGCTCCGCCCAGCGTGGCGGCCGCCATGGCGGCCTTCGAAGTCATGCAGGAGGAGACCTGGCGCATCGACAAGCTGCGCGAAAACTTCACCTACATGCGCGACGAGCTGAAGAAGCTGGGGTTCGAGCTCGGTCACACGCAGACCGCCGTGATCCCGATCTTCATCCGCCAGGATCTGCGCACGATCATGATGTGGAAGGACCTGCTCGACGAGCACGGCATCTACACCAATCCCTTCATCTCTCCCGGCGTCCCGCCGAAGAGCGCCATGCTGCGCACGAGCTACATGGCGACGCACGAGCGCCACCACCTCGACCGCGCCCTCGAAGCCTTCCGCACCGTCGGCAAAAAGTACGGCGTCATCTCGGGCTGAGAGGCCTCACTGGAGCTGCTGAGCTCGGCGCTCGTAGAACGCGTTTCAGAACGGGTAGGCGCGGGCGACTGCGGACTTCGTTTGGCCGCCAAGACCGCCAAGACCGCCAGCGGATTTGATCTGGTTTCGGACGTCGCCGGTTCCCATCTGAACCACAAAATCCCCTTGGCGACCTTGGCGTTCTTGGCGCTCTTGGCGGCTAATCCCCCGCTGTAGGTCGGAACACGGCGGCCGGCTCGGATGGGCGGCCAGCTCGGATTGACGCCCCCCTGACCTGGGATTACCTGGGCGCCCAACATGGCCGTCGAGATTCGCGAAACTCCGATCGGGGGGCGCATCGAACCCTTCCTGGAAGTCGTG
>DASXWF010001480.1:0-3070 GCA_036503835.1 Polyangiaceae bacterium
ATGACCAAGCGCGCACGCGGCATGAACGTCGAGAAGATCAAGAACGAGGACCTGGCTCGAACGGGCGGTGCTCCGGACGAAGAGTAGGAGCAAGCACCGGGCCACTCGCCGTGAGTCAGCGGCGCCCGCGCAGCAGCCGGCTCGTCAGCGCCTTGGCGAGGAGCGGGCCCGAGAACAGCGAGCGAATCAGCGACGCAGCCAGTGCCGCGGGCGTCGTCCCGTGCGCCTCTACCACCGCCTTTTCGCCACCCGCCACGTCCTCCAGCGCGCCGCGCGCGATGGTCCGGGTCCCGTCCGATCGAATCTCCACCATCAAGCGCGCGACGACAGGGGGCTCGCCCGGCGCTTCGGCGAGGGGGTCCTTCGCGTCGCGCCGCGTCGGGAAGAGCACTCCTGGCTTTTTCAGCATCGCCACCAGCGTGGATCGGAATTCGGGCGCGGGAAAGCTCAGGCGCGGGCGCCGTGAAGTTCGTGGCCCGACCATTCCGGCTCGTCGAGCAGATCCGCGAAGAGCGCGCGGTAATGGACGAAGGCCTGGCGGAGCTCTTCGGTGTTGGCCCGGCCCTCCCGATTCGCGCGCGAGAGCGCGATGGCGGCGCGATAGTGCTGCACCACGTCGCCGTGATCGACCGAGAGATCCTCGACCCGCTGCTCGAAGTCTTCGATGGGGTAGCCGCGGGCGCGCATCACCGACTCGATCAGGTGGTCCGCGGCCTGCACGGCGCCCGACGGATCGTCGACGAAGCGAGCCTGAACCGCGCGCCAGTCCTCGGCGTAGCGCGTTCGATCCGCGTCACGGAGCGCATGGACTTTGAAACGGTTCACCCGCTTCGCGCGATCGAGCAGCGCCTTCTCGGCTTCCTCGGTGTCGCCGTACTCCTCGACCGCGCGGTCGTACTCGCGGCCGAAGCGTTGACGGAGGCTGCCACGCAGCTTCCGACTGCGGCTGCGTCCCGCGAAAAATCCGATCGCGACTACAGTCAGCGCAAGAACCACGGCGAGAATCAGAGCACGCTCGGTCGTCAGCTCAATCATGGCAGCTTCCTTCGAGGCCGCTCGCCTCGTTATGTCCCAAAACCAGAAGCAACGGACATACCAACTGGTTCGAACGAACCGAAAACGAGTCGTGCTCCACGTGCGCGCGTTGGGACGGGAGACCGGCGTGCGCATCAGCACGCGCGTTGCCAATTTGCCACGCCGCGCTTCCGCTGAGGACGTGCGCTCAGCCGTCGAGCTCGACGACGATCTGCCCGCCGGAGCTCAGCCGCACGGGATAGACGGCGAGCGTGCAGCTCTCGTCCGCCGAACGCCCGCTCGCGAGGTCGAACTTCAGGGAGTGGAGAGGGCAGATCAGGGTATCACCGCCGACCAAGCCGTCGGCGAGAGGGCCCCGCCGGTGCGGACAGTCGGCTTGCGTGGCGAAAACGCGTCCCTGTCGTGTGCGAAAGACCGCCAGACGCCGCTCGCCCACGACGAACGACCGTCCCTCGCCCTCCGGAATGGCCTGAATCGAGCCGAGCGTCACTTCCATGGCGTACCTTCACTGAACGATGGGCAGCGTCGCCCTGAATTGGTTCGGCGTCACGGGTTCGAGCGCCTCGAGCCACGGGTCACGGAAGGCCTCGATCGAAGCTTCCAGCTCCGCGTCCAGGCGCGCCGCCGCGCCTTCACTGTCGTCGACTACGACGGCGCGGATGCGCTCGATCCCGACTCGCGCCACGAAACCGTAGGTGCGCTCGAGGTACTTCGCGTTCTTGCGGTAATACTGGAGGAAACGCCCGCCGATGCGCAGGGCCTCGCTCTCCGTGCACACGGTGCACAGCAAGTCGCCCTTCCGCACGTGCGCGCCGGCCGCGCCTCCCACGTAGATCTCCCACTTCTCGCCCTCCACCGCCACGAACCCGAGGTCCTTCACCATCGCCTCGGAGCAGTTTCGCGGGCAGCCCGCCGTCGCGAGCTTCAATTTGCCCGGCGCTTCGAGCCCCTGAAAGCGCGCTTCCACCCGCTTGGCGAGACCCATGCTGTCGCCGAGCCCGAAGCGGCAAAAGTCCGTGCCGATGCAGCTCTTGCAGGTACGGTAACGCTTGGCGTACGCGAAGCCCGACGGCATACCGAGATCGCGCCAGACGTTCGGCAGGTTCTCGCGCGTGACGCCGACGAGATCGATGCGCTGACCGCCGGTGAGCTTCAGCAGGGGGACCTGGTACTTTTCGGCGACGTCCGCGATGCGCCGGAGCTCGGCCGCCGTCGTGACACCGCCTGGAATCTGCGGGATGACGCTGAAAGTTCCGTCCTTCTGAATGTTGGCGTGGACGCGATCATTGATGAAGCGCGCGTCGCGCTCGTCGTCGTATTCGCTCGCCCACACGCTGTTGAGCAGCGACGCCAGCCCCGGCTTGCTCGAAGCGTCCTCCGTGCCGCCGGCGAGGTCGCGGAAGACCGCAGAAACCGAGCGCAGACCGCGTTCGCGCACCGCCTTCACGAGCTCGGCCTTGCCGAGTGGAACGCCCGGCACGTAGTAGTCCGCCGCCGGATCGCCGTCCACTTCACCCCCGCAAGCCCATTCGACGACCTCGGCGACGAGCGTCTTGCAAGCGCCGCAGCCCATTCCGGCCCGCGTCGCTTCCATCACGGCCTTCATGCTGCGCTTGCCCGCCCCGACACAGCCGGCGATCTTGCCCTTCGTGACGCCGTTGCAATTGCACACCTGCATCTCGAGCGGCATGCTCTCGACGCTCGCCCTGGCCGAGGGCGCGCCGATGTCGAACAGCAACGAGAGCCGCTCCTCGGGCACCGGCGTGTTGCGCTCGTAGGCCTGCGCCAGGTACGGCGCCTTGGCGATGTCGCCCAGTAGAATGCCGCCGACGAGCCGGCCGTTGCGAATGATGAGCTTTTTGTAGGTCCCCTTCTTCGGCTCCGTGAACTGAACGACCTCGTCCCCTTCCTCGGTGGGTTCCGTATCGCCCATCGAAGCCACTTCGACCCCCATCACCTTGAGCTTCGTGGCGACTTTCGAACCGTGGTAGGCCGCCTTCGGATTCGCGCCGGTCAGCTGGTCGGCGATGACTTT
>DASXWF010001481.1:0-3765 GCA_036503835.1 Polyangiaceae bacterium
GCTCTGGCAGGGGCGCGTCGCCGCCGGCGCCCCGGGGTACCCCGACTGCGAGGCCAACAAGGCCGCCTGGTACCCGCCGGACACGAAGCACAATCGCTACGTCGACTACATGGATTCGAACAGCGTGGACTCGGCGGCGACGCACCGCCTGATCCTGAACGACCTGCTCGACAACTACGCGCGCCTGTTCGGCGTTGCTCCTACGTCGTCGTCGTCGGCCTGGCCCGCGGGCTGCAGCGACGACGCGGGCGTGAGCGCGCGCATCGCGGCGCTGAAGCAACCGGCGGCCGCGCTCGCCGAGATGCAGCGCTTCCTGCTCGAGCTCGATCGTTTCGAGGCGACGCGAACCGTCGCCGACGAGGCGCTGCGCAGGAACTACCGCCTGTGCCAGGCGATGTGGTCGAGCACCGCGGACGCGCACAAGGCGCGCATCCCGGAGACCGACCAGTGGTTCGTCGTGTTCCCCGAGTCGGAACCCACGAAACAGTGAGGGAAGAACATGTTCAGTTTCGACGCCCCGAACTCCACGTTGAACTTCCTGACGGCGTACTTCGCCGGCGAAAACGAAGCCGCCAACCTGTGCATTTTCGAGGTGAAGGCGGGTGACTTCATCAGCCCCGGCATGCGCCTCGGCGAGCTCGTCTTCAACGGCGGAAAGCGCGTCGTCATGATCACACCGGACGGTTGCGCGGGGAAGATCGCCGCCGTGAACGGAGCGTTCGATTACGAGTTCCTCCACGAGCCGCCCGTACAGTTCGTGCTGCGCCTCGTCGTCGCCGAAACGCCGCCGCTCCGGCGCCCGCTCGACCCGAATCCATTCACCTGACGCGTGGGGAACCTGCGCACATGCGCCGTCGATGTCGCAGGGGCGTGCGCCTCGTCGCATTGACGCGCGCCTTAAAGAAGTGCTCTTCTCTACCGTTGGGAGGATGCAGATGAGCACTCGATTGGGTTTGGGGCGGACGGCGTGGCGGCGGGTTCTGGCGAGTGGGTTCTTGGCCCTGCCGCTGTCGGGTTGCGGTGGCGCGCAGGTCGCTTCCGAGTCGAAGGCCAAGGCACCACCGGTGCAGGTTGCGGCGGCCAATGCAGCGCCGGTGTCGGACGTGAGCGGGAGTCCCGCTCCGGAGAGCGCGCCGGCGGAAACCGACGCGGCGGCGCCGGCGAGCGCGGGCAGCGCGGCGCCGTCGATTCCCAAGACGTGTGAACCGGATACCGAACCCTGCGGCGCTCCGATGAAGTTCGTGGAGCAGCTGTGCCGCGGCAAGTACCAGGACCTCGCCCTCGTCATGCACTCGAAGGGCACGCCGTGGCGGCGAGGGTACCTGAAGGTGGAGAAGCTCGAGCCGGTCAACATCTACGAAGGCGAGCGCAGCGACGAGTGGCTGAAGTTCGGCGAAGAGGTCTTGATCCTGCGGACGCGCGGTCCGGGTTCGCGCGGCGGCGTGCAGGTGAGCGGCCCGACCGACGTCGACATCCTGCGCTGGGACGGCACCTGCGCGACCATCCGCCAGGAAATGCTCGCGCAGTGGCCCACCAACACCACCATCCTCACTCCACGCATCGCGTGGAAGTACCTCGGTGGCGGGACCCAGGAAGCGCTGCTCGAAAATGATCTCGTCAAGCACCTGAGCGAGAAAGAGCGGCCGGCCTGCCGCGGCTCGACCATGAAGAGCCCCGACGCCGCCTGCGACAAGGCGAGTCGCAAGCTCACGGACGCGATCACGGTCGCCCTGCGTGGCGGCCTCGCGCTCCCGGAACCGGCGAAGCTTCCGGCGTGGTGACCCGCGCCCGCGGCTGATCGAGCCGCGAGAGCGCGCCGGGACCCGCGAAAAGAATAGTCCCCGCAAAAAAATTCAGCCAAGCGGGACGCCGCCCCGACTTTTTGTCGGATCACCGTGATTTGTGGGAGCGCTGGAGGTCGTCTTGGTTACCCTTATCGAGGCCGGGCTGTCCCTACCGCCCGGTCCCTACCGATATGCAGCAGACCTCTCGCGCTTCCACCTCGCGTTTTGCGCGCCGCCCCATCGTCTGGGGAACGGCTGGCGCCTCCTTGCTGGCCCTGATCGTCGCCGGGGGATGCACCATCGAGCCGCCTGCGGCCCGCGATGGCCTCGGCGCAGCCTCCGGCAGGGGATCGACTGGGGGGGCGGGCGCCGGCGGCCTGACCAGCACCGCCGGTAAGGGCGGAAGTGCCGGCAGCGCGGTCACGACTGCTGGCAACGCGGGCACGGCGGCCGGAGCCTCCGGCAGCACCGGGGTCTCGGCGGGCAGCGGCGGCGGCGGGAGTGGCGGCACCCTCGGCGGCAGCGGCGGGATCGGTAGCGGAGGAATCGTCGCCGGCGGCGGCGGTGTGGTCGGTGGCAGCGGCGGCACGAGCAGCGGCGGCGGGGGTACCGGCGGTGAGCCGTGTGTGGACGTGGAGCCACCCCCGGATCCGGAATGGCCGGGCGCCATGTGTCAGAACTGGGCGAACGAAACGACGGCGTGCTCCGAGTCGTGGTTCGCGAACTACTGTGACGTGAGTTGTGGCCGCTGCGTGCCTCAGGGCAGCGGGGGCAGCGGAGGGACGGCGGGTGGCGGGGGCAGCGGTGGAGCGCCGCCGTGTGTCAACGTGGAGCCGCCCCCGGATCCGGAGTGGCCGGGCGCGACGTGCGAGAATTGGGCTACCGAAACGACGGCGTGCGGCGAATCGTGGTTCGCGAACTACTGCGACGTGAGCTGCGGGCGCTGCGTGCCCGAGGGCGGCGGCGGAACCGGCGGCATGACCGGCGTGGATTGCTCCTCGGAAGGTCTGCCGAACGTCACCGGCGGTGACGGCTTTGCCACGCGCTACTGGGACTGCTGCCAGACGCATTGTTCCCAGTTCGACGGTCACCGCTGCAGTCAGGACGGCGTCTCGAGCACCGGAAACACGCAGAGCGCCTGCACCGGCGGCAGCTCCTTCGCTTGCTACGACCAGTCACCGCGCGCGGTGTCCGATTGCCTCTCGTACGGCTACATCGCGAAGACCAACCCCAACTGCGGCGGTTGCTACCGCATTCAGTTCACGGGTCAGGGGCAGCACAACGCCAACGACCCGGGCTCGAAGCTCATCAAGGGCAAGCAGATGATCGTCAAGGTGAGCAACACCGGCGGCGACGTCGCGGGGAACCAGTTCGACTTGATGATCCCTGGCGGCGGCGTGGGTCAATTCAACGCGTGCAGCCGGCAGTGGAACACCAGCGACCTCGGTGCCCAGTACGGAGGCTTCCTCACGGAGTGCAGCGGCGCTCATTCGGCGAAGAAGGAGTGCGTGCGCACGGAGTGCATGAAGATCCCCGCGGGTGCGGCTCGCGAAGGCTGCCTGTGGTTCGTCGATTGGTTCGAGGTGGCGGACAACCCCAAGTTCACCTCTCAGTCCACCAACTGCCCGTTCTGAGTCGCGCGTCCCGGGCGTGAAGGTGGAAGGAGCCCGAGCGCGCTCGCGCTCGGAGGCAACGCGTCGGGTCGTGATGATTTTGTACATTACGACCTTTGGCTCCGAGCCATTTTCCGAGGCGGTGGGTCATACTTCGCGACGAGATGCAGAGCTTTCTTCGAGGCGCGGTGGTCCAGGGTTTGGCGGTGGTGGTGGCGGTCACGACGGCGTGTGGTTCGGAGGAACGACGCCGGCGCGGCAACGACGACGGTGACAGCGGTGAAGCAGGTGCCGAGACGGGTGGAAGCAGCGCTGGTCGTGCGCCGTCGGCGGGCGCGGCAGGGGCGAGCGCGAAGGGCGGGTCCGCG
>DASXWF010001482.1:0-1581 GCA_036503835.1 Polyangiaceae bacterium
AACGGGCGGCGCGGAGTCGTGGCTTTCCGAGGGCTCGAGCAGGGCCAGGAGCGTTTTCACGTCGACCGGCTTGAAGAGGGTCGCCCGCCCCGATTGCTTGATGTAGTCGGCTTCGGCGCGCCCGAGCGCGCCGCCCGTGACGAACACGAAGCGGTCGGCGACGTCGGGGCGCTTGTCGCGGATGCGCTCGTGCAGGACGTGCCCGTTCGCGCCCGGCAGGAACACGTCGCAGACCACGAGGTCCGGCCGGTAAGCGGGGTCGAGCAGCGCGATTTCGGCTTCGGACGCGCTCGAGGCGGTGCGCACGTCGTGGGGCTTGAGCGCGCGGCGCAGCGTGCGCGAGAGCACCGGGTCGTCGTCGATGACCAGGATGTGATGAACGCCCGGCACGCCGGTCGCGGGCGGCATGGGTGTCTCGCTGAGCGAGGCCTGTCCCTCGACGCTCACCCGCGGCAAGAGCACGTGGAACGACGCGCCGCCGCCGCCGCGCTCGTGGACCTCGATGTGCCCGCCGTGCTCGGCCACCACGTCGCTGCAGATCTTGAGGCCGAGCCCGGCCGCCTCGCCGCGGGTCTTCGTGGTGTAGAACGGCGAAAAGATGCTCTCCACCGCGTCGGGTGGGACACCGGGCCCGTTGTCCTGGACGACCAGGAGCACGTGCGGGCCGTCGACGGTCACGCGCAGCCAGACCTGCGGGCGCGAGCCGCCGGCGCAGGCGTCGGCCGCGTTGAAGACGAGGTTCAGCACGACCTGGCTCAGCGTGTCGGCGCGGCCGAGCGTGAGACAATCGCTGTCGTAGCGCTCGTGCAGGAGCACGCCCTGGCGTTCGAGGTGCGGGCGCGCGACCACCATCGCGTCGCGCGCCACGTTGCCGAGGTCGAGACGAGCCTCGGGTGTGGCCCTGCGTCCGACGCTGGTCAGCTTCTCCAGGGTGTCGCGGATGCGGTTGATGGCGACGCCCATTTCGTTGTTGAGCTCGGCGAGCTCCGCGACGGCGCCGCCCATGGCCGTGTCGCTCGAGCCGGCGAGCAGCTCGATGTGCTCCACGACCCGCTCGAGCTCGTCGTGCTGCAGGGCGAGCGCGCCGGCCGGGCTCTTGAGCTCGAGCGCAACGGTCGCGGTGACCAGGCCGACGCCGGCGGCCGTGCCGCTGGTCGTGCTGCGATTGCGCTCGATTTGTGCCTCTTCGACGTGACGGTCGCGCTCGAGCGCCACGGCGGCGATGGAGCAGACGGTCGCCACGTAGCGCAGCGTTTCCTCGTCGAGCATCGCCGGGTCGTCGAAGAGGAGCACGAGCGTCGCGAGCACCGTGCGCCGGTGAACGATGGGATGCGCGAAGACCGCGCGCACGCCGAGCGCCGAGATCTCCGCGGCGTCCGGTATGTTCACGATCTCGCGGCGCACGTCGCCGACCTGCACCACGCGCCGCGAGGTCGCGGCCCGCTGCGCGAAGGCGCGGGCGGCGCTGCGCAGCCGGCTCGGATCGATGCCGGGCCGCAGCGTCAGACGGCGCTCGGCGTTCGGCTCGAGCGAACCGTCGGACCCGAACGCGAGCGCGGCGTGCGCCGTCGTCGCATCCAA
>DASXWF010001483.1:0-2634 GCA_036503835.1 Polyangiaceae bacterium
CGAGCCCCTCTACGCGCCCCTACCGGTCGCGCAGAAGCGCGCCACGAAGACCATCATCGACGTGGCCGCCGATCGCATGGGCGAGGCGCTCGGCAGCGGCTGGGTGCTGGTCGCCGCCGCCGTGCTGCCGGCGCTCGCTTCCAAGGCCGGGCTCGTCGCGGCCGCGATCGCCTCGACCCTCGCCGTATTCCTGTCGATTCGGCTCGAGCGCGGGTACGTCACGGAGCTCGCGGCCAGCCTGCGCACGGGCAAGGTGCGGCTCGAGTCGGACGACGTGAGCGACGCCACCACGCGTTTGACGCTGTCACAGACGGCGCTCGAGCTCGATCGCGAGGCGTTGATCCGACAGATCGAGGAGCTTCGCCGAAAATCCGCCGGAGCTCCGACGACGCCTGCTGCGGACGCATCGCTCGCGCCCCTGCCGCGCCCGAACAGCGCGGCGCTCCCCTCGTCGCCCCCCGCAACGGCCTCGCTCGCGCCGACCACGCCGAGCACCACCTCGCTCATCCCTTCCACGCCGAGCACGACGTCGCTCGCTCCCGGCACGCCGCACACCGACTCATCGCCGCCCGGCGGCCGCATGTCGCCGGCTCCGTTCCCCGCCTCTTCGCTCCCGTCGAGCGAAGGCCTCTCGGTTCCGCCGCCTCCGGTCGACCGCAAGCGCCTGCTCGAGCGCATCGCCGAGCTCGAGAGCGGCGACGCCGTGCGCGTGAAGGACGAGCTCGCCCGCGCGCCGCTCGAGCTCGAGCTGGTCTCGCTCGTGATTCCGTTGCTCGGCTCCGACGACACCGCGGAGCAGGCCGTCGTGGCGCTCCGCGTCGTCGCCACGAAGATTCCCGGACAGCTGGTGGACGCGCTGCTCGACCGCGATCGGCCACTGCGCCTGCGCCGCCGCGTTCCGCGTGTCCTGCGTTCCTGCCCGGATCGGCGAGCCGTTCGCGGCCTCGCGCAGGCGCTCGAGGATCCCGAGCGCGAAATCCGCCGCCGCTCGGCGCTGGCGCTGCGCGACCTGGCGCGCCTCGACTCCGCCCTCAAGCCGCCGCGCCGGGTCGTCATCGACGCGGCTCGGCGCGAGATCGACGCCGGAGGCAGCCACGCGCTCGATCAGGTCTTCACGCTGCTCGGACTCGTGCTCGACACGGAGGCGCTCGATCTCGCGCGCCGCGCCGTTTCCTCGGCGGACGAGAAGCTCAAGGGTACCGCGCTCGAGTACCTGGAACACGTGCTCCCGGACACGATCCGCGCCGGGATCTGGCCCTACCTGCAGGCCGGCAGGCAGCCGCGCCAGACGACGGCGCGCAATCCCAGCGAGATCGCCGCGGAGCTGAAGCGCTCGATGGGTTGAGCGCGCCGCCCTGCCCCCTCGACGAGCGCTGACTCACCGTGGCCCCGAGCAAAGTTCCTCCTGGAAGACTGACCAGCCGCCCCGAGGTCGAGCGGGCGCTCCTGCGCGCCGGTTCGACGCCGAGCGCCGAGGAGGCCGACCGCTTCTATGCCGTGCGCGTCTCCGACTACGCGCGGACGCTGACCTGGATCTTCGGCTTCATGTACGCCGCCGGCATCGTGCTCGTGCTCCTCACGATTCCCGGCCGTTTCTGGACGTTCCACGCGCACCCCACCAAGGTCGCGAACCTCGCCTTCGCCGTCACGTGCGCCCTGATCTGGCAGTTCGTGCGCCGGCCCTCGTCCCCGTCGTGGTTCGCGATGGTCTGCGACGTATTGATGCCGTTCAGCGTGACGTTCACGATCGCGCTCCTCGCCGGCACCGTGCCCGCGGTCTTCGCGCTCTACCTCGCGCCGATCCTGTTTCTCGCGCTGGTGCTCGTCTTGCGGGCGGCGCTCGTACCGAGCCCGGCGCTGCGCACCTCGGTGGTGGGCGCGGTAGCCTCGGTGCCCGTCGTCTGGACCGCCTACGCGCTGTCCGCCAAGGATCCGCACCTGCCCGAACCGTTCACGCCGCTCCTGGTGGCCGCGGGCACGTTCGTGTGGAGCGTCGGCCTCACCGCCGTGACGGCGCTGGTCTCGAAGGTGATCTACGGCCTGCACCGCGAGGTTCAGAGCGCCAAGAAGCTCGGTCAGTACGTGCTCGGCGACCTGATCGGCGAGGGCGGCATGGGCGCCGTCTACCACGCTCAGCACGCCATGCTGCGCCGCCCGACGGCCGTCAAACTGCTCTCGGCCGAGCGGGCCGGCCCCGAGAGCATTCAGCGCTTCGAGCGGGAGGTCCAACTCACCGCGCGCCTCACGCACCCCAACACCGTCGCCATCTACGACTACGGCCGTACGCCCCAGGGCGTCTTCTACTACGCCATGGAGTACCTCGACGGGCTCAGCCTCGAGGAGCTCGTCCAGCGTCACGGCCCCCAATCCCCGGGCCGCGTCGTCCACGTCTTGTTGCAGGCCACCGGCGCGCTCGCCGAGGCGCACCGACTCGGCCTGATCCACCGCGACGTGAAGCCCGCGAACATCCTCTTTTGCGAGCGTGGCGGCGCTCCCGATACGGTCAAGCTCGTCGACTTCGGCCTGGTCAAGAACCTCGCGCCGAGCACCAGCCCCGAGCTCACGCAGACCAACGCCATCACGGGAACGCCGCTCTACCTCGCGCCCGAGTCGATCATCGACCCGGCGAGCATC
>DASXWF010001484.1:0-2686 GCA_036503835.1 Polyangiaceae bacterium
CGCCGCATTCGCTCGTTCTCCTATGGTACGAGGTCGATGAATGAATCTGGAAACGATCGGGGGCCTTGACCCCGAAGCCTTCGTACGGGGCGAAGTGCACAACCCGCACGCATTCCTCGGGGCGCATGCCACGAGCAGCGAGGGGCAGCACGGCGCCGTCGTGCGCGCCTACCACCCCGACGCGGAGAGCTGCGAGCTGGTCCGCGACGGCGAGCCGCCCTTCTGGTTGACGCGCTTCGAGGGCGGGCTGTTTGCCGGCTTCGTGCCGGGGATGCGGCTTCCCGTGGGCTACCGGCTGCGCTTTCGCTTCGAAGGCGGCGAGGTCTGGGAGCGCGACGATCCGTATCGCTTTTGGCCGACGCTCGGCGAGATGGACCTGCACCTGATCGGCGAGGGCACGCACAGAAAGCTCTGGCAGGTGCTCGGCTCGTCGGTGCGTGTGATGGACGGTGTTTCGGGGACGGCCTTCGCGGTGTGGGCCCCGAACGCGCGCAGCGTTTCGCTCGTCGGCGACTTCAATCGCTGGGACGGCCGGCTGTTCCCGATGCGCTCGCTCGGCTCCAGCGGCGTCTGGGAGCTCTTCGTGCCCGGGGTCGGCGCGGGCGCCCTCTACAAGTACGAGATTCGAACGCAAACGGGCGAGCTGCGCGTGAAGGCCGATCCGTACGGCCGCGAAATGGAGCTTCCGCCCGCCACCGCGACCCGCGTCAACGAGTCGCGTCACGTCTGGGGCGACGCGGACTGGATGCGCGAGCGCGCGCAAAAAGACATCACGCGGGCGCCGGTCAACATCTACGAGCTGCATCTCGGCTCGTGGGCGCGCGTGCCCGAGGACGGCAACCGCTGGCTCAGCTACCGCGAGCTCGCGCCGCGGCTGTGCGCCCACGTCAAGAAGCTCGGCTTCACGCACATCGAGCTGATGCCCGTCGCCGAGCACGCGTATTACCCGTCCTGGGGCTACCAGGTGACCGGGTACTTCGCGCCGACGTCGCGCTACGGCACGCCCGACGATTTTCGCTGGTTCGTCGATTACTGCCACCAGCAGGGCATCGGCGTGATCGTGGACTGGGTGCCCGCGCACTTTCCGAAGGACGACTTCTCGCTGCGCCGCTTCGACGGCACCGCGCTCTACGAGCACGAGGACTCGCGCCGCGGCGAGCACCCGGATTGGGGCACCCTCATCTTCAATTTCGGCCGGAACGAGATCAGGAATTTCCTGATCGCGAACGCGCTCTACTGGCTCGACGAGTTTCACCTCGACGGCCTACGCGTCGACGCGGTGGCGTCGATGCTCTACCTCGACTACAGCCGGAAAGAGGGCGAGTGGATGCCGAATCCGTACGGCGGTCGCGAGAACGTGGAGGCGATCGAGTTCTTGCGCGCCTTCAACCTCGCGGTGCGCGAGGAAGCGCCCGGCGCGTTCACCGTCGCCGAGGAATCGACGGCGTGGGGCGGCATCACCAAGTCACCTTCCGAAGGCGGCCTCGGCTTCACCTTCAAGTGGAACATGGGCTGGATGCACGACACCCTGAACTTCTTCTCGAAGGAGGCGGTGCATCGGAAGTTCCACGTCGATCAGCTCACGTTCTCGATGCTGTACGAGCACACGGAGCGCTTCATCAACTCGATTTCCCACGACGAGGTCGTGCACGGCAAGGGCGCCCTGATCGAGAAGATGCCCGGCGATTTCTGGCAGAAGCTCGCGAACGTGCGCCTTCTGTTCGCCTACCAGTACACGCGCCCCGGCAAGCAGCTCTTGTTCATGGGCACCGAGTTCGGGCAGCACCACGAGTGGAACCACGACGCCAGCATCGACTGGCACATCGCAGAGCATCCGCAGCGGCGCGCGCTCCAGGATTACCTCGCCGAGCTCGCGCGCTACTACCTCGCGACCCCTGCGCTCCACCGTTCCGACCCCGATCCCGACTCTTTCCGCTGGATCGACTGCTCGGACAAGGACAACACGGTGCTCTCGTACCTGCGCCGCGAAGGGGAGAAGTTCGTGGTGGTCGTCCTCAATTTCACGCCCGTTCCGCGCGAGGGTTACCGCATCGGCGTGCCGCGCGGCGGCCGCTACGTGGAGCGCATCTCGAGCGACGACCTGCGCTTCGGCGGCAGCGAGTTCGAGACGCTCACGATGATCGACGCCGATCCCGTGAAGACGCACGGCTTCGACTGGTCGCTCGCCCTGCGGGTCCCGCCGCTCGGCGCGCTGATCCTCGAACCGCTCGGGTGACCTCTCCCGGGTGGATTCCGCTCACTCCGGAGCGGGTTCCTGGAACTCGCGCACCTCGACGGGTCCGTGGCAGGCGGCCGAGGCCTGCGTCGCCCACTCGAGCGCGGCGTCGAGGTTCGGCGCCTTGATGACCCAGAAGCCGCCGATGTGCTCCTTGGCTTCCGCGAAGGGGCCGTCCGTGAACGACACCGCGCCGCCCTTCGAACGAACCACCTTCGCGTCGCCGGGCGCGCGCAAGCCGCCCGCGAAGAGCAGGATCTTCTTGCTCTTGAGCACCTGATTGAACGCGTCCACGTCGCGATAGATCTCGAGCATCGCCTCTTTGCCGGGCGGGGGCTGGCCTTCGACCATGTGGACGGACAGGAGGTACTGATTCATGGTGGCCGCCGACGGCTAACACTTCGGTGCGCGGGGCGCACCCTTCTGGGCGGTCGTGCTTCAGAACGCGCC
>DASXWF010001485.1:0-10636 GCA_036503835.1 Polyangiaceae bacterium
CGGTGAACGCTATGCACTCGGAGTAGCCACCGCGCTCCATGTAGCCCGCGGCGCGGATGCGGTCACCGACTCCCTCGCCCGTGAACTCCGGACAGCCCTCGATCTCGTCGTGCGCGCTCGGTGCTTCGCACTGGGCGTCGCCCTCGTTGGCGACGAAGTAGTCACAATGGCTCTGCGCGGACCCGATGAGCTCGGGGACGAGCTCGGCGCAGTCGAGGCCCATCGCGAGCCGGATCTCGTTCTCCACGTTCAGTGCAATCACCGCGTCGTCGGGCGAACCGTCCGGCGGCGCCGGACAGCTTTCGAGCCCGGGCGTCGTCCCGCCGCTGCCAGCGCCGCCCGACGTTCCCGCGCTCCCGGAGCTGCCGCCGGCCGGAGCGCCGGCTCCCGCTGTTCCGCCCGCCGAAGCTCCCGCTCCTGCCGAGGTTCCTCCCGCGGGCGAGCCACCCGAGCCTGCGCCCGCCTTCGAACCTGCGCCTCCGTTCGTTCCGCCGCTCCCGCTCGAAGCGCCCGCGGCGCCGGCAAACCCCGACCCCGCGCGACCGGCAGTGCCCGCGGTGCCCGAAGACGAGCCGCCCGCGCCCGCGGCGCTCTGCCCACCGCTTCCGGCTGCGGACCCACCGGCATCGCCTTCCGGATCTTCGTCCGTCGCGCTGCACGCGGCGAGTGGCAGCAGAGCGAGCAGCACGAGTTGATTCGACCGAAGAAGCTGCAGGCGGCGTCCCATCCTTCCTCTGTACCTCCCCAGTGGCGCTCGCAGGCTTCTACCGGTCGAACCTCCGCTCACGCCGGATATATCGAACTTGAGTTCGAGCTTCACTAAATTCCAGCGACACGATCGAGCCAGCGCGCAGCTGCCTTTACGACGCCGTCCAGCTGGCGGACGATGGCCGGATGTCTCGAACCCCTACGCTCCTTTTCTGCACCCTTCTCGCTGCAGGCTGTGCGTTCTCGTGCGGCGACGACCAAGGCGATGATGACGAGCCGTCTCGATCCGGTCGCGGTGGCAAAGGTGCCGGTGGTGCCGCGGGCGGCGGCGCCGGCGGCAAGAGCGGAGCCGCCGGAACCGGAGGCGCGGGTAGCGGAGGAACCATCGGCTTCGGCGGCACGGCGGGAACCGGTGCCGGAACCGCGGGAACCACGGGAGTCGCCGGCGCCGCGGGGACGTCGGGCATCGGCGGGTCGGCGGGCGTCGCCGGGAGCGCGGGTGTCGGGGGTACGGTCGCTGGTGCCGGGGCAGGTGGAACTGCAGGCATCAGCGGTGCAGGCACTGGCGGAGCGGCTGGTACGAGCGGAACGGCGGGCACGAGCGGGGGCGGTTCGGGTGGCGCGGGCGGAACGGCCGGCGACGGCGGAACGGCCGGGATCGGCGGTGTCGCGGGAGTCGGCGGTTTCGCAGGTAGCGTCGCCGAGGGCGGAGAAGCAGGCGCGTTCGATCAGGGTGGCGCAGGCGGGGAGGAAGGAGGAACCGCGGGCGTTGCCGGCGTGAGCGGCGTTGCCGGCGTGAGCGGCAGCTCCGGGTCGGGTGGAACCTCGGGGTCGGCAGGAACTGCCGGAGCGGGTGGTACCTCCGGGTCGGGCGGAAGCTCGGGTGCTGGAGGAAGCTCCGGGTCGGGTGGAAGCTCCGGGTCCGGTGGGACCTCGGGGACCGCAGGGACATCGGGCGCCGGCGGCAGCTCCGGCACCGCGGGCACGTCCGGCCAGGGCGGGAGCGCGGGCAGCTCGGGTACGGGCGGCGCGGGTTCCGGAGGCGGCGGCGCGGGCGGTTCGAGCGGCGCGGCCGGCTCTGGCGGCACCGGCGGCACGAGCTGCGTCACCGGCAGGGTGCGCGCCGACTACATCTCCGCGACGCCGTCGGCGAACGGTCAGATCGAATACGAGATCGACGTGGTGAACGTGAGCGGCTCTCCGATCACCCTGAGCCAGATCGAAGTCCTCTACTACATCGCGCGCGAGAACGCCGCGACGACGATCACCGGCAACAACGTCGTCAACCAGCTCTTCAACCCCTTCGACAGCGACGGGGGCGGGGCGGTCACGAGCAGCGTCGTGGCCGTCACTCCCGCGAGCACCGGCGCCAGCCACTACCTGCGCACGACCTTCGCTGGACCTGCCACGGGTCCGACGACGCTCGCGAACAATCAGCTCTTGCGCTTCAAGACCTACTGGAGCCCCTCCAATCAGACGCAGAGCAACGACTACTCGTTCGGCACTCACAACCAGAAGACGACCTGGAACAAGATCGTCGTGAAGGTGAACGGCGTCACCGAGTGGGGCTGCGAGCCGCCGGCCGGCGGCTGAGCGCGGGCGGCCTCCTGTCGGCGAAATCGCCGGGCGCTCAGTTGCGGTTCTCCACCTCGGACCACCCTCCCGAGCGCCGGCGGCTCGCCGTTTCGTTGCGGCGCGCGAGCAAGCGGAACAGGCGCTCGGGCTCGGCGGGCTTGGTGAGGTGCGCGTCGAACCCGGCCTCCTCCGCCGCGCGCACGTCGGCCTGTGAACCGTAGCCGGTGAGCGCGATCATGAACACGCGATCGTTGCCCTGGAGCTCGCGTACCGCCCGCGCCACGTCGTAGCCGTTGAGCTCGGGAAGCCCGATGTCGACCACCGCCACGTCGGGGCGCTCGCGCGCGATCGCGTCGATCGCCGCGCGCGCGTCGCCGACCTCGACCACGCTGTGGCCGCGGAGCTCGAGCAGCACGCGCATCATCTCGCGCGCGTCCGCCTGATCCTCCACGAGCACGATGCGACAGGCCTCGGTCATGCTCGCCGGCGGCTGACTCGCGCGCTCGGCGTAAGCCGCGGTGCAGGGGATGCGCACGATGAATTCGCTGCCGAGTCCGGCCCCCGCGCTCTTCGCCTCCACCCTGCCGTCGTGGAGCTCGACGATGCGCCGCACCAGCGCGAGCCCGATGCCGAGACCGCCTTTCGTGCCGCGCGGAGCCTGATCCGACTGCGAAAACAGGTCGAAGACGCGCGGCAGGAACGCCGGCTCGATGCCCACGCCCCAGTCACGCACCGACAACACCGCGGAGTCGCCCTCCTTGCGCAGGCTGAGCTCGACGCGGGAGGGAGCCTGCGAGTAGCGCGCGGCGTTCGAGAGCAGATTCACGACCACTTGCTGCAGCCGGGCCCCGTCACCGTCCACGTAGAGCGGGTCGTCCGGCAGCGAGATCGCGAGCGTGAGCTCGTTCTCGCGCAAGATCGGCTCCACTGCCTCGATGGCGGCGTTGACGGCGTCGTCGACGCGCACGCGCTCCTTGCGCAGCTCGAACTTCCCGTTCGTGATGCGGGAGACATCCAGCAAGTCGTCGAGCAGTCGCGCCATGTGCCGGCCCTGCCGGTCGATCACGTGGCGGGCCTTTTCCTGCACCTCCTTGGCGCCCGCGCCCTCGCTGACGATGCGCACCGCGTTCAGAACCGCGGCGAGCGGATTGCGGAGCTCGTGCGAGAGCAGCGCGAGGAAGCGCTCGCGCCGCCGCGATGCGGCCCGCACCTCCTCTTCGGCCTGGCGCCGCTCGGTGATGTCGAGGAAGGTGACCACCGCGCCGACGAGCTCGTCCCGGTGCTGCACGGGATGGCTCCAGTACTCGGCCGCGAAGAAGGTCCCGTCCGCGCGCCAGAACACCTCGTCGCTCGAGTGCCCCTGCCCGGCGCCGCGGAACGCCAGGGTGAGCTGGCAGTCGTGGGGGGAGCCGGGCACGACGCGGTGGACCACGTCGTGCAGGTTGCGACCGATCAGATCCGCGGGCTTCTGATAGCCGAGCAAGCGGACGCAGGCCGGGTTGCAGAAGGTGCAGACCCCGCGCGTATCGACGCCGCAGATGGCCTCCGCCGTGGAGTCGAGCAGCTGCTGGACCTGCTCGCGCTGCTGTTCGAGCTCGCGCTGCACGCTGCGGAGCGCCGTGATGTCGCGTGCGATGGCCGAGGCAGCCACGACGCTGCCGTCGTCGTCGAGCACGGGGGAGATGGTGATCGAGACGTCGACGGGCGAGCCGTCCTTGCGCACGCGCATGGTCTCGACGTGCTCGATGCGCTCGCCGCGTCGGATCGCCGCGAGGTAGCGATCCACGTCGCGAGCACCTTCGGGCAGGCACAGGAAACGCACGTCCTTGCCGATCGCTTCCGCCGCCGAGTAGCCGTAGAGCCGCTCGGCTCCGCGGTTCCACGTCTGGATCGTGCCGTGCAGGTCCTTGCGCAGGATCGCGTCCTCGGACCACTCCACGATGGCGGAGAGCTGCGCGAGCCGCTGGCGCGCCTTGTCGAGCGCGCTGATGTCGGTGATCGTGAGCACGACGCCGCTGATCGGACGAGTCTCCACCTCCGTGCCGTCCGTGCCGCGCGCGCGCCCGCCCGTGCGATACGGCAGGATTCGCAAGAAATGCGGGGTCCCGCGCTCGTCGCGGACCTCGTCCTCGGTGACGATCCCCTCGTGGAGCGCCCGTTCGATCTCCTCGATCAGGGTCGGGCGCCGCAGCGTGTAGGAGAAGTCGCGAATCTCGCGGCCGAGGTCGCGATCCTGAATGCGGAACACGCGCCCGATGCGCTCGGTGTAACGGCGGATCCTGAGGTCGCGGTCGAGAAACACCGTTCCGACCTCCGTGCCCTCGAGCAGGTGCGCGATGTCGGCGTTCAGCTGCTGGAGTTCCTCGATCTTGGTCTGATACTCGGCGTTGACGGTGTAAAGCTCCTCGTTCACGGAGTGGAGCTCTTCATTCGTGCTCTGCAGTTCCTCGTTCGAGGCGACGAGCTCCTCGTTGGTCGCCTGGAGCTCTTCGTTGCTGGTCTCGAGCTCTTCGATCGTGGACTGGAGGATCTCGCGCGCGTAGGAGAGCTCGCCCTCGAGCGACTGCATCCGTTCGCGGGAGGCCTGTTCGACGCTGACCTCGCCGCTCGGACGGCGTTCCGCGATCCGGCCCTCCCGCGTGGTCGGCTCGAGCGTCACGAGCACGTGGCTCTGGTCCCCGCGCGGCTGCTGCACGAGCTCGAGGCGCACCTGGTAATTTTGCGTCTGTTCGCCGTCGTCGACCGTCACGTTCGGGCAGGCCACGGCCGCGCGTTCACGCGTCACCCGTACCAGCGCGCCCGCGATCACCGTACGCAGCTCGCCGTCGAGTAGATCGAGCAGGTTGGCGCTCGGTCGTCTGCCCTTGGCGCGCAGGAAGCGCTCGGCTCCGGCGAAGCTGTCGAGCAGCCGCGCATTCTCGTCGATCAAGAACGAGCGCGGCATGAAGCGATCGAGCAGCCGATCGTAGCTGGCGAGCAGGTGGGGATCGACGCGGTGGGACCGGGGCGGCTCGAGCGGCGTCGTTCGATCCGTGCTGAGCGCGCGCGAGGGCGAGAGGTTGAGCGGTTCGACCAGGCGTATGTCGCGGCGCTTGCGGAAGACCTTCCAGCGCTCGTTCACGGTCGTGAACTCCGGGGCGAGAGAGCCGACGCTCTCGCTGGCGCCGAGCAGCAGGATGCCGTTCGAGGCGAGGCCGAAGTGAAACAGGGACAGCACGCTGCGCTGCACGTCCGCCCGCAAGTAGATCAGCAGGTTGCGGCAGGAAATCAGGTGCA
Source organism: Polyangiaceae bacterium (assembly GCA_036503835.1). Taxonomy (GTDB): domain Bacteria; phylum Myxococcota_A; class Polyangia; order Polyangiales; family Polyangiaceae; genus PMG-095. The sequence continues at coordinate 5,560 of DASXWF010001485.1, forward strand.
TGCGCGTGAAGGGCGCGTCCTTCATCACGTTGTGCGGGGCGAACACCACGAGCTGGCGCAGCTCCGGCGAGACCTGATATCCGGTCTGCGTCTCCACGAAGTAGCGCGCCCTGCGATCCGGGTCGACGTGCGCGAGCTGATCCCGGCCGTAGATGCCGAGGGCCGCCGCGTCGAGCGACGAGCGATGCATGTCGGTCGCGAGCACCTTCAGGTTGGCGGGCCGCCCCGCCTGGGCAAGTCGCTCGTGAAAGAGCAGCGCCAGCGAGTAAGCCTCTTCGCCCGTCGCGCATCCGGCGACCCAAACACGGATCTGTTCGGACGCGGGCACCTTGGTGAGGATTTCCGGGATCACCTCGTTTTCGATGAAGGCGAACGCGTCCGGGTCACGAAAGAAGCGCGTCACGCCGATCAGCAGGTCGTGATAGAGCGAGCTCTGCTCGACCGGATCGGCGCGGAGCTCGTCGACGTACGCGGCCATGTCCGGCAAGCCCTTCAGGACCACCCGCCGCTCGAGCCGCCGGCTCACGGTCGTCAGCTTGTATCGGGAAAAATCGATCCCGAACTGCTCGTCGAGCAGACCGAGCACCTGTGACAGCGGATCGCCCGGCGCCGGCACGATGTCGGGCTCGTCGGCGGGTGCGTTCGGCGGAAGCTCCGTGCCCGAGAGGTACGCAGCGAGCTCGTGGGGCGCTCCGACCCGATCGACGACACCGGTCGCCGCGGCGCTGGACGGCATGCCGTTGAACGCCGCCGTATCCGTGCTCTCGGCGAGCACGATGCCCCCCGCTGTCTTCACGGCGATGATCCCGTGCGACCCGTCGCTGCCGCTGCCGGACAGAACGACCGCCACCGCGCGCGGCCCGGCGTCGCTCGCCAGCGATCGGAAGAAGACATCGATCGGCTGCGGAAGCGAGCGTGGCTCCTTCGCCGACAGCGCGAGCCGACCACCCCGGAGCTCGAGCTCCTTGCCCGGCGGCAAGAGATAGACGTGATTCGGCAGGACTTGCTCGCCGTCGACGGCGAGCGCGATCGTCATCTCGGAATGACGGGCGAGCAGCTCGGCCATGAGCGTCTTGAAGTCGGGGGAAAGGTGCTGAATGACGATGAACGCCATGCCCGAGTCGGGCGGCATGGCGCTGAAGAAGCGCTCCAGCGATTCCAGTCCACCGGCCGACGCGCCGATCCCCACGATGCGGAAGATCGCCCCTCCTGGTTCGGCTTCTCCCTGGTCCTGCTTGAGGTTGCCTTCTTCCGGCACGTGCGGGCGGTCGTCCTTTCTGCCAACGGATGGGCCGGTCCCTCGGGGGGACGCTATCCAAGCAACCGTCATGCCGCGCAAAAGCGCGCCGGCGCTCGGCGTTTTCAGCGAAGTTTCTGCGCCCGCGAAGCGTCAAGCGCCGTTGTCGTGGAGACCGATCGGGGCATTCTGTCGCGTCGTGGCAGTATCACCACAGCGCGGTCCCACGACCGTCACGTCTGGTCCAACGCCTTACGAAACTTCGTGCGTGCGTAGTGAAGCCGGCGCCAGACGCTCGGTTCGGGGCACTTCACGATCTCGGCGATCTCCTTGCCGGAGATGCCTTCCATTTCGTAGAGCACGAATACCGCGCGTTCGCCGTCGGAGAGCGCCGCGAGCGCTCGTTCGATGCGCCGGCGTGCGGCCGGCTCCGAAAGGCTGGGCGTCGAGATCTGATCGGCCCTGGGCGTGAGCGCGAGCGCGCGCAAGAGCATTCCGCTCACGCGCGCGCGGCGGCGGACTTGCCGGGCCTGGGTGACGCAGAGCCGGTAGAGCCAGGTCGTGAGCTCGGCCTCCCTCCGGAAGCGGTGCAGGTACTTGTGCACCTGCAGGAAAACGTCCTGCGCGGCGTCCTCGAGCTCGGTGTCCCTCACCCCGAGTTTCCGCAGAAAAGCGGCCGCTACCGGGTAGTAACGGCGGTGAAAGCGGCGCCAGGCCTGTTCGTCGCCGAACGAGCAGTCTTCGACCAGCCTCGCCTCGAGCGACGCCTCGACCTGCATTCCACAGGCTTCCGAGGACACCACGGGGCCATTAGAGCACGCCCGTTGCCCGGACCTTCAGCCGCTCCGCGCGGGCCCAGCACGATTTTTCCCAAGTCCTTGATTTTGCTCGATGGCCCTCGGGCCGATCATTGCGCGAACCGGGCAAGGCGCGCCCGCGCCTCGGCCGCGCCGCGGGGGTCCGGCCGTTTCAGGTATTTCTCGTAGGCTTCGCGCGCATCATCCCGCCGCCCGAGTTCTTCGAGACAGCGGGCACGCCGGAGCTCCGCTTCGTCGCCCCGTGCACCGGGCTCGCCGACGAGCGCCACGAACTCGATCGCCGCTCCCGCGCAGTCGTGTTGCTCGTCCTGGTAGATCACCCCGCGCAAGAAGTGGATGTCGCGCGCCAGGGTGCGGCCGGCCGGCGTCGCCAGCAAGCGCTCGCTCGCCTGGAGCGCTTCTTCGAATCGCCCCGTCGCGCGCAGGCTGCGCACGCGCAACCAACCCGCTTCGCCGCGGAGCGCGCCCTCGGGGTAGCGGCGCTCGTACTCAGTGAGCAGCTCGAGCGCGCGGCGCTGATCTTCGAGTTGCTCGGCGCTCAGGCGCGCTGCCTGATAGAGCGCGACCTCGGCTTCGAGCCCCGTGCCGCGGCTCACGCTGCGGAAGCACTCGACGGCGCGACCCGGATTGCCCTTTCCTGCAAGCTCGCGGCAGCGGGCCTCGGTCGGCGCGACCGGTTCGAGCGGAGTCGTCAGATTCGAAAGGGGGAGGGGAGTTCGCGGTTCCGGGGAAGGCTCGACCACTCTCGGTGGTGCGGGCTCGAGGTGGGAAGGTTCGTCAGCGCGAGCCGGCGCGGGCAGCGCTGCTCGCGTCGAGGAGAGGGCAGCATCGTCGGCCTCCGCGACGGCCGCGAAACGCTCGTCGAGCAGCGGCGTGCGCGTGCGAGTCGAGACGAGGAACAACGCGCCGAGGAGCACGCTTGCCGCGGCCGCCCACGCGACTCGAGCACGGCGCCGGCGGGTTCGCTCGAGGCGGTGAAACGCGGTTCCCTCGTCCACGTCCATCGCAAACTCGTCCGCGCCTCGACCGAGGAGGCGGCCGACCGCGTCGTCTCGCTCGGCGAGACGCGGCGGATTCGGGTGCGATTCTCGAGTCATGGCGCGTTTAACGGGTTTGAGTCGCGGGGCCCCCCGGATCTTCGCTCCGGCGGCTTGCGGGAAGTGAAGTACTTCCTACTAGAATACCCTCGAGGACAGCTCTGATGGTCGAGGGCTTGAGCGCAACTCCGTCGCGCATGTCGCGTGCACGGAACTGGGTGTCGTTGCTGGTGATGACCTCATTCGCGGCATGTGGGGCAATCGGCTGCGATCCTGAGCCGAGTCCGGTTCGACTGGAAGTGTACAGCTGGTGGAGAGCTCCGGCGGAGGAGACGGCCTTCGACCGGGTGATCGGCCTGCACGTGCGGGAGCATCCGGACGTCGAAATCGATAACCTCGCCGACTGGAGGGCTCCCACCCAGCGCGACAGCGTCGCCGCGCGCATCCTCGCGGGAGCGGGTCCTTCGACGTTCCAGGCCAACATCGGCGCCGATCTGCTGCGGTGGACCGTCGTCGACACCGAAAATGCGGATGTGCCGAGCCGCAACCATCTCGAAGACCTGAGCCCGCTTCTTCGCGAAACTGGCCTGACTGAGCAACTGCCCGCACCCTTGCTCGACGCGCTCGGCGTCGATGGCCGTGGGGCCTACGCCGTGCCCATCAACATTCACCGCGCGAACGTCCTCTACTACCGCGCGGATAAGCTCGCGGAGTTCCGCGCGAAGCACCAGAACAAGAGCTTTCTCGATCTCGCTACGCTCTGTCCCGGCGGTTCCGACGCCCCTCCGCTCGATCTCAAGATCGCGATCGGCGCCGAAGAGGAGTACCCGCTCGTCCTTCTGGCCTTCGAGAACCTGTTGCCGGCGCTCACGAACGGCGCCTTCTACCGCAGCGTCTTCGAGGGCTCGGCCATGGGTGACTACACCGTCGAGGTTCGCAAGGCGCTCGACTGCGCGCGGTTCCTTTCTCGCCATTCCCTGGGGGGCGAGTCGGCGAGCGGCTGGTTCGCGGCGGTCGAGGCGGTGCAAAAGGGCTTCGCGGCCTTCACCGTCGTGGGCGACTGGGCGAGCGGCGTGTTCGTCAACGAGCTCAACTCCGGCGAAGTGATCGCTGTGCCCTTTCCGGGCAGCGAGGAGACCTTCGTGTTCACGTCCGACACCTTCCCGCTGCTCATCGGCGTCGAGCACCGCGAAGAGGTCCTCGAGTTTTTGCGCACGATTGCCGGCACCACCGCGCAGAGCACGTTCAGCACGGTGAAAGGCTCCATCCCCGCGCGCAACGACGCGAACATGGGCGTGATCGAAGCGGCGAGCCAGATACGCCGCGAAGACTTCCTGGCTTCGGAGCAGGTGCTCGCGACGTCCGGATTTTTCCCGCCCTACTATCCGCAGGGCCAGCTCGGGCAGGCGCTGCAGGACATGGTTGCGCCGGACGCAGGTCCCGACCGGATCGACGCAGTCGTGAACGAGATCGTCGACGCGCAGCCGCTCTTTTCGAGCTGGCAGCGCCGCCTGCGCGAGGGGGCCTCGGCGCCCGCCACGCCATGAAACACGCTTGGGTTCGAGCGACGGCGGTCCTCTACGGGCTCCTGGTGGTGGGCTTGCCGTGCCACGCGGAGACTCCCGAGGGGAGCGGCGTAACGGCGGACGCCGTCGCGAGCTGCGTCGAGACGCACGAAGCGGCGCGCCTTTCGCGCCTCGGCGAGCGCTGGCTCGACGCGCGCGCGGCGATGAACCGCTGTGCCGACCCTGCGTGCCCGCTCGCGATTCGCTCCGATTGCTCGGCCTGGCTCGAGGAGCTCGCCGCGGCGCTGCCGACCCTGCTCGTGGTGGTCGAGCGCGACGACGACGGCAAAGAGCCGGTTCGCCTGGAGATCGACGGGCACGCCCTCGACCTGCCCGCCGAGATCGGTCCGATCGAAGTCCTTCCCGGCCCGCACACCCTGCGTTTCACGCTCGGCTCCTATCCAGCGGTGCAGAAGACGC
>DASXWF010001486.1:0-1993 GCA_036503835.1 Polyangiaceae bacterium
GGCAATCGCTCGCCGTCCGCGACCTTTCTCGACGAGACGGGCGCCCTACGCCCGCTGCGGCTCTCGGAGTCGTCTCGAAAAGCTTCGAAGCTCGCGACCTGGAGCTTGCGCTACCGCGAGAGCGCGGACATCGAAGCCGAGCTCGCGAGCCTCGCCGAGCGGTTTCCGGTCTCTCCCCAGCCCTTTTGCTATCGCGGCGAGCTTCGCCTCTGGCTCGGGCGCTACGCCGAGGCACGAGCGGACTTCGAAGCGGCGCTCGCGCGAGCGGCCAACACGCGCTGGGCCTACATCGGGCTCGGCGCGTCCCACCTGCTCGAAGGCAGGCCGGAGCGCGCGCTCGAAGCCTTCGATCGTGGAGCCGAGCGCACCGGGCCCGGGCCCACGTTGTACGTCTACCGCGGTGAAGCGCGCCTGCGGCTGGGGCAGCTCGAGCCCGCCCTCGCCGATCTCGAACGGGCGCGCTCGATGAACCCGACGCGCCTCGCGGCGTACGTGACGCTCGCGCTGGCGAGCGGCCTTTCCGGCGACCTCGACCGCCGGGCCGCCCTGCTCGCCGAGATCGGCGCGCGGGCACCCGGCCTGGTCTCCGCCGCCTGGTTCGAGCTCGGCGCGGACCATCCGCCGGCGCAACTCGAGGCCGCGAGCGAGGAGATCCCGCGCTTTCTCGAGCACCTGCTATGCATGCTGCGCGGCAATCGTTCGTCGAGCCTGATCACCTATTTTACCTGCGACGGCGCGCTACGCTTCGTCCCGCCTCGACCCACCCCCGATCCCATCGTGATGCGAAGTGATCTCGAACGGCTCGCCCATTCGCTCGCGGCGGCACGCCGCCGCCCGGAGCTCTTGAGCGGATGATCGCGGCCCCATGATCGGCATCAACGGACTCGGGAAATCGTTCGGCGCGCAGACGCTCTTCGAGGGCGTGTCGCACAAGCTCGTTCCCGGCTCGCGCTACGGCCTCGTCGGCGCCAACGGCTCGGGCAAGACGACCTTCCTCAGGATTCTCTCGGGCGACGAACCCGCCAGCGACGGTTCGGTCGTGCTCCAGAAAGGCGCGCGCGTCGGCGTGCTCCGGCAAGACCGCTTCCTCTCGGACGACCAGCGCATCATCGACGTGGCCATGGCGGGCGACGAGCTCGTCACGCAAGCGCTCGCCCAGCAGCAGGCGCTCGTGGCAGGCGGCGCGCCCGATCCCGAAAAGCTCGCGGCCCTCGAGGATCGCATCGCCGCGCACGACGGCTACACGCTCGAGGCGCGGGCGAGCCAGGTCCTCGAAGGGCTCGGGATTCCCGTTCCGCTCCACGGGGATCCGCTCGCGACGCTTTCGGGCGGTTTCAAGCTGCGCGTGCTGCTGGCGCAAGTGCTGCTCGGCGGACCGGACGTGCTCCTGCTCGACGAGCCTACCAACCACCTCGACATCCTCTCGATCCGCTGGCTCGAAAAGTTCCTCGCGGACTACCGGGGTTGCGCGGTGGTCATCTCGCACGACCAGCGCTTCCTCGACAACGTCGCGACGCACATCCTCGACGTCGACTACGGCACCGTGACCCTGTACACCGGCAACTACGCCGTCTTCGTCCGTGAGAAGGCCGAGGTGCGCTCGCGCAAGGAAGCGGAGGTCGCGCGCGCCCAGGCGACGATCGCCGAAAAGCGGGCCTGGGTCGAACGCTTCGGCGCCAAGAACACCAAGGCGACCCAGGCGCAGAGCCGCCTCAAGCAGATCGAGCGCATCGAGGTGGAGGAGCTCGAAGCGAGCTCGCGCCGCACGCCGCGCTTTCGCTTCACCCCCGCGCGGCCGAGCGGCAGGGACGTGCTCGAGCTCTCGGGCGTGAGCAAGAGCTACGGCGCGAAGACGGTACTCCGCGACGTTTCGCTGCTCGTGCGCCGCGGCGAGCGCGTCGCGATCATCGGTCCGAACGGCCTCGGCAAATCCACGCTGTTGAAGATCGCGACCGCCAACGTGAACTCGGACGCCGGCAAGGTCAGCTGGGGC
>DASXWF010001487.1:0-4853 GCA_036503835.1 Polyangiaceae bacterium
GTGTTGACGTAGCAACCGCGCCCGTGGGTCAGCCCGAGCCCCGCCGCGACCAAAAGCGACAGCGAAGCAAGGCGGCCGTGCGTCGACCCTCTCCCAGATTCGGGCAATCCCACGTTCGCCGGTCGAAGCAAGACGCGGACCAAGCCGGCACTTTTCGGCCGAAGCGACCCTCGGACCCGCACGAGCAGGGGGCACGGGTGGCAGCGCTGTCAGAGCTCCGCACGGGTTGCGTACCGTCAGCGACGGCCGTTTTCCGCGTTCTTCGTAGCATGGCGTTCCGGCTGAAAGTCCGAGTAGACTCGCTCCGCACTTCGGCAGCGACGCCACCATTCAAGGAGTCTTCGGCGATGTTCATCGAAAAACGTTCTGGGTTCGCACTCTTGGCGCTCGCGCTTTGCGCTTGCGGAGGCGACGACAAGAAGGCAGTTGCCCCCACCGGTGCGACGCAGTGCCCGCCCGGCCAATACTTCGACGGTCAGTTCTGCCAGAACATGCAGGCTGCTCCCGGCGCTCAGCCGACGGCGGCACCGACGGCTCCGGGCGCGACGCCCGGCGTTCCGACGGCCGCTCCGCCCGTACCCATCGCCACTGCTGCTGCGGGCCCCACGGCCACGCCGCTCGATCCGGCGGCGGCTGCGGCAGCGACGCAGGCTCTGAACCTGCTCGCGCAGCAGAGCGCTCCGGGCGCCAAGGCGATCGGCTCGCCCATCGCGGGTCAGTTCCAGCAGGGACAGTCGCTCGAGGGCCAGGTCCAGATGCAGGCGAACAAGTGTTACACGGTGGTCGGCGCGGGCCTGCCGCCGGTCGCCAACCTCGACATCCAGCTCGCGTACCTCTCGCCGATGCCGGGTCTGCCCTCGCCGGTCGTCGCGCAGGATCAGACGGTGGGCTCGAACGCGATCATCGGGGAGAAGACGGCCTGCTACCGCTCGCTCCTGCCGGCACCGATGAAGGTGATCGTCACCGTTTCGCAGGGCTCGGGCGTCGCGGCGGCCCAGGTCTACGAGAAGTAGCGGCTCCAGCGCGGCCAGGTGGGCTCGAGCGACAGCCGCGTGCGTCGCTCGAGCTCATAGGTCGTGACGAGCGCGCTCAGCACTTGCGACGTGATGGCGAGGGCGAGCCCGGCGACCACGTCGAGCACCCAGTGCCAGCGCAGGAACATCGTCGCCACGATGATGTTGGCCGAAAAGAAGGTGACGACCGGCCAGGAGTAGCGAAACGGGGGGAGCTTGCGGTGGCGGAACGAGAAGAGGGCGATGAAAGTGGGCGCGGCAGTGTGCAGCGACGGAAAGATGTCCTTCAGCGCGCCGCCCTCGGCCACCGTCTCCATCACGACGTCGAGCCAGAGGCCGTCGGGCAGCGCGTGCTGGAATTCCGAGGCGACGGCGCGGTAGGGGCCGTAGCCGGGCACGAGCATGTAGAGCGTGTGCCCCACGCAAAACATGAACAGCATCCCGAACGTGAATTCGCCGAGCGTGCGCGGCTCCTTCGCCAGGAACAGGATCGGCAGCACGTGCGTCGCGAGCACGAAGAAGTATCCGAAATAGAAGAACGCGAACCACTCGGTCGTCGCCGGGTTCACGATGCGATCGAGGGTGAGCGCCGGCTCCGCGCCGAAGAGGGTGACCCCGATCTGGTGCAATTCTGCATCCAGGCTGTTCGGGTTGATGAGCGGCAGGAGCTCGCGGAAGAAGAAATAGGAAATCTGGACGGTGCCGTAGACGGCCAGGCGGTAAAAAAGCGCGGAAGCCCAGCCGCGCAGCCGCCCGAAGCGGACGACGGCCAGCATCGTCACGAGGGCGACGAGCAGCGTGCCCACGCGCACCAGGCTGTGATCGCGGACGGCGCCCGCCGGCGCTCGCGCCACGGCGATGTTCAGCCCGACGATGTAGACGAGCACGATCCAGTCGTGCACGGCCATGTTCGCGATGCCCTCGCGCAGGCGCGAACCGAGCGGTGCCGCGGAGACCACCCCTTCAGCGCGGCTGATCACGAAGCCCCTCTGCGTTCCTCCGAGGGTTGATGGGCTCGGCACGTGCTCGGTTGGTGGCCACTGGCTCGCCGCATCTAGCATAGACCGCCCCGAGGCAAGGACGTAACGCGAAGCGCCATGATGCGGGGCGCGCTTGCCAAGCGGCGGGGGATCGGTACTAACTACACGCGCCGTGCGCTTCCCCCGCATAACCCTCGGTTTTTCCGCGCTGATTGCCACGCTCGCCGCCGCCGCCCCCGCGGCCGCCTTTCCCGGCTTCATGGCGGGAAAGAGCAAGCCGCCCGTCGTCCACGCGACGCAGGTCGTCGTGATGAAGAAGGGCCCCGCCACCGCGGTGACGGTGATGCCCGACTACCAGGGATCGCTCGAACCCTTCGTGCTGGTCCTCGCCGTACCGGCCGACGTCGCGGCCGATCGCGTGGTGACGTTGAAGCGCGAGTTCGTCGATCACGTGGACACGCTGAGCGCTCCGCGCTTTCACGAGTTCTGGGAGCAGGACCCCTGCGATCAGGGCCCCACCGAGCAGGAGTGGCAGCGCAACCTCAAGGTGTCGGGCAGCGGCTTCCTGGGCGGTCCCGATCCCACACAGGGTGCGCAGCGCAAGGTCGCGCCGGAGCTCTCGCTCGACGTGACGCCGAAGACCAAGGAAGGCGAATACAAGATCACGGTGCTCGCGGCGGGCGCCTCGCCGGCGGCCTGGCTCAAGGAGCACGGCTACAGCGCTCCGCCCGGCGCGGATCAGGCGCTCGCGCCGTATTCGGGGCTCGCCTGGGTGATGGCGGAGGTCGACACGCGCCGCATCGAGCTCGTCGGCGGCGATCGCGCGCAGCTTTCGCCCATCCGCTTCTTCACCGAGCAGCCGTACGACACCCTGCCGTCGCGTATCGGGCTCTTGAACGCGCCCGAGAAGGACAAGCAGGAACTGTTCGTCTACACGTTCGACGCGGAGAATCGCTACGAGATCGCGAACTATCAGAACGTGACTCCGCCCACCAACGTCGAAGTCGAGTTCGACGTGAAGGAGCGGATGGGCGAGTTCTACAACAACCTCTACGACATCATCCTCGCGAAGAACCCCGACGCCGTGCTGCGCGAGTACACCTGGCCCGCCGACGGCTGCGGCCAGCCGTGCGCGACCGAGCCGATGATGTTGTTCGAGCTCATGAGCCTCGGCGGCGACGTGTTCGAGCGCAGCGTGCCGGACGAGGAGAAGAATCCGAAGCCCCCCGAGCTGAGCAAGGAGGAGCAGGAGCTCGACAAGGAGCTCCTGAAGCCGCTCAAGCCCAAGGAGAAGCGCGACAAGATCAAGGAGCTCAAGGCGGATCGCGAGCGCGTCGCGGCCGTGAAAGCGCTGGTCGCGCGCCACAAGTACCTGGTCTCGCGCCTTCACTACCGGTACGACGGAAAGACGCTCTCGCGCGATCCGAAGCTCACGGCGATCAAGGGCGGCCTCGAGGGCGGTGTCGCGCTGCCGAAGGGGCAAAAGCGCGAGGCGAGCACGGCCGTGAACCCGGCCGACGCGAGCAAGCATCAAACGCGCTTCAACAATTTTCACAACTGGAAGCCCGTCATCCACTGCCAGGGGCCCGAGCGGTGGCGCTGGGGCAAGTCTCCGCCCGACTATCGCGGTCTCCGGAAGACCTGGATCGCGGACGATCTCACGCGCAAGAGCCGGACCCAGATCCAGGCGGCCAAGATGGTGGTCACCTCGATTCCGGAGCTCGGGCTCGGCGCGGGCGTGGCGCAGGTGGCCGACGCGGGAGCGGACGCGGCCGACGGCGGAACGACTCAGGAGTCCAGCAAAGGCTGCGGGTGCCGTACCGCCGGCAGCCGCGGCGGATCGGCTGGACTCTGGTGCGCGCTCGCTCTGTTCGGCGCTGCCGTCGCGCGCCGGCGCCGCCGCTGAGCGAAGGCCCCGGGATCAGCGGGCGGCGAGCTCGATCGGCGGACGTATGCCCGGCGCTCGCCGGGCCGCGAAGTACGAGCGGAGCACGTCGCGGGCCACTTCCGCGGCCTTGCGCCGCCAGACGCTGCCGTTCTCGAGCAGCACGCTGACGATCAGGGAAGGGGAGCGAGCCGGGGCGAAGCCGATGAACCAGCTCGCGGCGCCCTCGCGCGCGCCTTCGCTCGGGTGCAGCGTGCCCGTCTTGCCGGCCACGCGGTAGCTGCCCAGCAACGGATGTCCGAGGTCGTCGTGGAAGGCCGAGCGCGCGGTCCCGCTCTCGACCGTGACTTCCATCATGCGCTCGAGCCGGTGGGCGGTGGTCGAGCCGAGAATCCGGCCCTCGAACGGCGCCTGAGGGGGCGCGTCGCTCGGCGGTACGACGACGTGGAATCGCGGCGCGAGCCCGCCGCTCGCCACGATCCCCGCGAGGAAGGCGCCGCCGAGCGGCGTCAGCGTGGTGCCGCGAAAGCCCGCCGCAGTGCGAGCGAACTCGAGATCGTTGAACGGCACGCTGAGCGTCCCGACGGGGACCGGAAAGTCGAAGGGGACGTTGCCGTTGAAGCCGAGGCGCTCGGCCACGTCGAGCAGGTCGCCGCGCAGCAAGCGATGCGTGGCCAGCTGCGCGTAGGCCGCGTTCTTGCTGTGTCCGAGCGCCTGGAAGAACGGCGCACAGCGGATGTCGCCTTCGCGCGGCGGATCGAGGTGTCGCCGCTCGATGCCGCGCAGTCCGCCCGCGATGCAGACGCGCTCGGACGGAGTCAGATCGCCTTTCTCGAAGAGCGCCGCGGTGGTCACGAGCTTGAACACGCTCGCCGCGGGCGCCTCCGCCGTCGTCACGACGGACCCGCTGCGGCCGTCGCGGCGCATCTCGGCCCAGGCGAGCACCTTCCCGGTTTTTGCCTCGATGGCCACCAC
>DASXWF010001488.1:0-4664 GCA_036503835.1 Polyangiaceae bacterium
CGGAACCCGATGCGCGCGTGCGTGCCGTCGCAGAACGGCTTCGTGGCGCTTCCGCCGCAGCGGCAGAGGCGCGCCTGCCGGGTGCGCACGACGACGCGTCCCGTGCCGCTCGTGATTTCGAGGTTGCCGCGCACGTGGAGCGGACCGTCCGGCTGCGGCTCGACGGCGAGCGGGCCGTCGCGCACCTCGAGCATGTCCGCCTGTCCGGTGGGCGGCTCGCCGGAAGCGGAGAAGCCGACCTCCTTGTGCGAGCCGTCGCAGTAAGGCTTGCTCTTCGAGGCGCCGCAACGACAGAGCGTCGCGCGGTACCCGGCGGGCTCGCCGTCCAGCACGAGCGCGGCGCGCACGGCGTACGGGCCCGCTTCGCGCACGGCGATCAGGTTGACGGGCGGCGCCGCTTCGTTCGGTCCGCCGTCCTTGCGCTCGTAGCGGATCGCGCCCGACGGGCAGACGTGGGCGATCTCCATGACCGCTTCGACGTCCATCGCGTCGGGGTGAATCCACGGCCCCTGCACGTTCGCGAGAAACACGCGCGGGCCCCAGGTCACGCAGAAGCGCGAGTGAATGCACTTCTTGCCCTCGTAGATCAGCGTGAGCTTCTTCCCCTCGACGCGCTCGATGCCGTTCTCTTTCGTGGAGACCGGCGCGGGCGCCACGGGCGGCGGCGCCGGAAGCGCCGCACGGTTGGGCGCGGGGGCCGCGCGTTGGGCCGCTGCGTTCGCGAAGCCGCGCTCCGCTTTCTCCACGAGATCGGCGAGAATCCGGCGCGCGCGCCCCGTGCGCTCGTCGCCCTCGCGATCGAGCGCTTCGGCGGCTGCCGCCATCTCGTTCAGTCGCTCGCAAACGAAGCGGGCGGCGCTCGGTCCGGGGGGCAGGGGGGCGGCGTCGCGCAAAGCCGTGAACGACATGCCGGCGTTGCAATGCGGGTGTGACGGTCCGGCGGGCAGTCGCGCGGCGCGTTCTCCGAGCGCCGTCACCGCGCGCATCAACCCGAGAGAAAGATCGACCGCGAGCGCTTTCTCCGGGAGGGGCCGCGGCACGACGTACGAGTAGGCGAGAAAGCGCAGCATCAGCGCGTAGCCGGTGTTCGCCAGGTCGACGGTGGCGGCGGCGCGATCGTCCTCGAGCCAGACTCGGCCGGTCGCGCGCATCGGGGGGCGCAGGACCGGGTTCACCGCCGCGGGGAAGGCCGGGGAAAACTGCGGATTCTGCTCGCGCAGCGCGCGCAGCTCCGCGCGCACCGCCGCAAACTTGTGAAAGTGTGAGTCGGAGGAATGCTCGGGCGCGCCTTCGCCCTGCTGGACGATCGCGGAGAAAGCGCGGCTCGCCGTCTTGGCGCAGAGCACCGGTTGGGCCGCGGCGAGCCCGGTTTCCTCGGCCGAGAGCTGGAGCGCCGGATCGCCGCAGAACGCGGTGCTCTCGCCGACGCGGGCCACGAAATCCCGTAGTTGTTGGTCCAGCGAAGCGTAGAAGGCACCGACCGTGTCGTAGTCGAGCGGCATCGGTACGAGGCGCACCTTGCTGCTCGTGCGCGAAAACGAGAGCTGGGCCTCGAATCCGGCGCCCTCACGCTCGTCGGAGCCCGCGGGGCGCTCGAGGTGGATGAAGTGCTGCAGCACCTCCTCGTCGAACGGCGCAAGGCGCACCACGAGACCGGCGGGCAGCGCGCCCGGGTCGAGCGGGAAGTTGCCGCGCCCGAAGCGAGGCGCGGCGCCGAGCGCCGCCGTGATGTTCCAGACCGCGGCAAGGTGCCCCATTTCCTCGACGGCCACTTTCATGATGACCTGTCGGAACCGGGCGACGGCTTCGGCTTCCCGAACGGAAAGCCCCTCCTCTTCGCCCTGTCGCAGGCTGAACGCGGCGTAGAGGTAGGTGCACATGAGGTTGTGCTCGAGCTCGGCAGCCTCGTAGAGGAGATGGACCAGCTGTTCGCGACTCGGTGCGAGCGAGGACTCGACGGGAAGGGTGCTCATCGTTAGGTGCTTTCAGGTGGTCGCCGGCACGCGCCAGGGCTCCAGAGCATAGGGCAAGGAGAGGAGACGTCATGAGCGGTACGGAAAACCAGGACCTGGTCGGACCGGATTTCGGCCAGGGCATCGACAGGTCGAGCCTCGGGGACGGCCAGAAGGTTCTCGGTCACTTCGAAGGCGAGCCCGTGCTGCTCGCGCGACACGGCGACGAAATCTTCGCGGTCGGCGCCAAGTGCTCGCACTACGGCGGACCGCTCGCGGAGGGGCTCGTGACGGGCGAGAGCGTGCGCTGTCCGTGGCATCACGCGTGCTTCAGCCTGCGCACGGGGGAGGTGCTCGCGGCGCCGGCGCTCGAGCCGATTCCGTGTTTCTCGGTGGAAGCGCGCGGAGAGAGGCTGGTCGTGCTCGGCAAGAAGCCGGCCGCCAAAAAGCAAGCCCGCTCCAGCGCGGCGAGCGCGGGACCGATCGTCATCGTCGGCGGCGGTGCAGCGGGGCACGCGGCCGCCGAGACCTTGCGTCGCGAGGGTTACGACGGCGAGCTTACCGTGCTCAGCGCCGATCCTTCGCCGCCCTGCGATCGTCCGAATCTTTCCAAGGACTACCTCGCGGGCAACGCGCCGGAAGAATGGATTCCTCTGCGTCCGCCCGAGTTCTTCCAGGAGCGGCGCATCGAGCTCACGCTCGGAGCCGTCGTGCAGCGCATCGATCCCGAAAAGCGGCTCGTGTCGCTGGAGGGAGGGCGGTCGCTACCGTACCGCACGTTGTTGCTGGCCACGGGCGCGACGCCCGTTCCGCTCGACGTTCCCGGCTCGAAGGGTTCGAACGTGCGTTACCTTCGTACCCTCGCCGACGCTCGCGCGATCATCGCCGCGGCGTCGGGCGCGAAGCGCGCGCTCGTCCTCGGTGCGAGCTTCATCGGGCTCGAGGTGGCAGCCTCGCTCCGCGCGCGGGGCCTCGAGGTGCACGTGGCCGCGCCCTCCGCCCGTCCGTTCGAGCACGTTCTCGGTCCGGAGCTCGGCGCCTTCTTCCAGCGCGTTCACGAGGAGCAGGGTGTCACCTTTCACCTGGGCAAGAAGGCTCGCGAGATTGCCGGCGACTCGGTCCTGCTCGACGACGGCAGTCGCGTCCCGGCGGATTTCGTCGTCGCGGGCATCGGCGTGCGCCCGGCGCTGGCGCTCGCGGAAGGCGCGGGGCTGGCGCTCGATCGCGGCGTGGTGGTCGATCGCTTCCTTCGCACGAGCGTGCCTTCGATTTTCGCAGCGGGCGACATCGCGCGCTTTCCCGACACTCGAACCGGCGCGGGCATTCGCGTCGAGCACTGGGTCGTGGCCGAGCGCCTCGGACAGCTCGCGGCGCGCAACATGCTCGGCTACGAGGAACCCTGCCGGATCGTGCCGTTCTTCTGGACGCAGCAGTACGATGTCGGGCTTTCCTACGTCGGACATGCCGAAAGGTGGGACAAGCTCGAAATCGACGGCGATCCAGCCCGGCGCGATTGTCGCGTCACGTACCGACTCGCGGGGCGCAAGCTGGCGATCGCGACGATCGGGCGTGATCTCGAGAGCTTGCATGCCGAGCTCGAGCTCGAACAGCCCGCGTGACGCTCCAGGATCCGCGCTGAATTCATCGGTAAGAAGCGCTTAATTCTTACCGGCACGAGCGAACTTTTCGGCGCGGTGAAATCGCGAAAACATTCGGTGGTTCGAGGGCATACACATTCGTCTTGGCACTCGCTCGCGCTGCCTGGTTAAGGGCCCGGCGAGACACTTGTACTGAGAGGCGATCCACTCCTGTGCGGAGCGCCTCGAAGTGTGACCCTGGCGTCCCGGTCCCCCTGATTTTTTCCAGGCCTGCCAGATGAAGTTTTTCACGCCCCCCGCAAACGAGCTGAACGAGGTGACGGATGACCACCTGTAGGACAGGGATTGTAATCGCAGCGGTGCTGAGCGCCGGCTGTTCCGGGTCCATCGACTCGCCCTACAAGAACAACGCCGACCCCACCGGCTCCGGCGGATCGGGCGCCGGGCCGAGCGGAACCGCTGGCAAGAGCTCCGGCTCGGGTGGTTCATCCAGTACGGCGGGCTCTAGCAGCACGGCTGGAACCGGTTCTGGAGGCACGAGCACCGCTGGCACGGGCAACCCCGGCGGCGGCTCCTCGGGCGCTCTCACCTGCGTGCCGGGAGTGCCGAACACCTCGCAGCTGCCGCGTCTCACGAACGCCCAGTACGAAAACACCATCCGCGACCTGTTCCAGATCAGTACGGCCCCCACCACGGCGCTCGCGCCGGATTCGGCGGGCAGCGTGGATGAGCGCACCTGGCAGGGCTACAAGGACGTGGCCGACGCGGTGGTCGCCCAGGTCATGGCCGATCCCGCGGCCAAGAGCCGCGTTTTCAACTGCACCACGCAGGATTCCGCGTGCCTCGCTCAGACGGTGGAACAGTTCGGTGCCCGCGCCTTCCGCCGCCCCATCACGGAGGAAGACAAGGCTCGCTTCAAGGCGGTCTACGACGCCGGCGCAGAGGTCACCGAGAACGGCACGTTCGACGAGATCGCTGCGCTCGTCCTCAAGACGATCCTGATCTCGCCTTCCTTCCTCGTGCGCGGAGAGCTCAGCCAGACCCCGGACTCCGCCAATCCCGCGCTCTACGCGCTCAACAGCTACGAAGTCGCGTCGCGCCTCTCGTACATGCT
>DASXWF010001489.1:0-3186 GCA_036503835.1 Polyangiaceae bacterium
GCGGGACGCAGCGCGACGGGGCGCGCTTTCTGGGGCGCGTCTTTCGGCCAGGCTTCGGCCAGCGCGGCGAGGAATCCGCCGATCTCGCTCTCCACGCCGAGCGTGGGGACGTTCGGATACGCCGCGCCGAACGCGTCGGCGTCGACGTCGACGTGGATGATGCCGCCGCCCGGAACGAAGTCCGACGACCAGAACGAGGACATTTCGCCGAGGCGCGATCCGAGCACGAGCACGCGCGAGGGTCGCTGCGCTCGGAGGTAGGCCTCCACTTCGCCGTGACCGCCGAGACCGGTGACGCCGAGGTAGAGCGGGTGATCCTCGGGCATCACGCCCTTGGCGCGCGGGGTGCACATCACCGGAGCTCCCGTCCGTTCAGCGAGCTCTTGCACCGCCTTGCCCGCGTCGCGCGCCCCGAACCCCGCCCAGATCACGAACGAGTCGCGCGCCAGGAGCTCCACGCATTCGCCGATGCCGACCGGATCCGACACCGCCGGAGGGAGCGACGTGACGCGCGGGCGCACCGGCGTGATTCGCTCCGCCGTTTGCAGGGACAGCGGCAACCCGACGTGAGCCACGAAACCGCCCGGGCGCGCGAAACCGCTCATCAAGCGCGAGAACAGCGCGTCGAGCTCGGCCGGATCCTCGAGGATGGCCGTATGGTGGAAGAGCGGTCCCGCGGCAAAGAGCGTCGAGAGCGCCGAGGCCGTGCCTCCGCATTCCTGGAACGCGCCCCGACCACGCTGAGCGGCCGGCGTCGTGCCGGTGATGAACAAAACTTTGGCTCCTTCGGTCCGCGCCGCGACCATGCCGGTGAGAAGGTTCGTCGCGCCCGGACCGGTGGTCGCCAGCACGACGGTGGGCCTCCCGGTCGCCAGGGACGACTCGATGGCCGCAAAGGCGGCGCCGCCTTCGTGCCGGCAGTGGACGAGCTCGATCGAGGCGCGCGAAATGGCCTGGGCAAAGGGGGCGATCGCGCCGCCGAAGATGCCGAAGCTGTGCTGCACGCGGAGGGCGACGAGCGCCTCGGCGAATCGATCGGAAACGGTGCGTCGCTCCGGGTTGATCTCGCTGACGGGCGGCGGGGGCAGAGAAGAGAGCAGCGCCCGAAGCGCCGTTCCGGCCGGAAGCGTTCCGCTGTTCCTCCGATAGGGAGCCGAGGATTCGTTCGCAGGTAAGGAAGTCGCGGCAGTAAGGTCCGATGTGCGGATCGGTAAGGGGCGGTGTCGCATATACCGACAACGGCCCCTGAGGACTGCTGCTTAAGGCCCCATCTTGACTTTTATGACTGGGAGTCGGTTTGCACCAATTCTGCTCCGAGAAACCCAAACCACCGTATTTCACGGCGCATCTGTTGCCGAGAACTTTCCGTCCTCCCACGTTCCCGTCACCGTTGCGGCCTATTTCCCCGTGAGCGTGAGAGCAGCAGGCAACGGGCTGGTCCCGTCGCAAGCGAGGTGTCATGCAATTGGCGGTCATCTCCGACCTTCATCTCGGCCCCGGTGGGGCAACGGACGGCTTCGGCCATGACGACGCCGAGTTTCTCGGCTTCCTCGGCTTCCTGGAGAGGAATTTCGAGCACATCGTCCTGTTGGGAGACATCTGGGAAACACTGACGGGGCGGCTGCCGGGCGACCCCGGCGCGGAGCTACGCGTGGCGCAGAGCGCCCACCGCGAGCTCGCGGCGCGCTTTCGTGACCCGCGCTACCTCCAGGTGCTCGGCAACCATGACGTCGTCGCCGGTAAGCTCGACGGCATTCCGGAGGAGATCACGCTCGAGACGGACGGGGTCCGCCTGCTCTTCACGCACGGGCACCAGGGCGACCCGCTCGTGGCGGAAAGGCAAGGCACATCGGAGCTCGGGGTCTGGCTCGGCGGCTGGGTGCGGCGCGCGGGGCTCGAATCGGTGTACCGCGCCGCGAGCGCGCTCGACACGATGCGCAGCGGCGTCTCCGGGGACAGCTCGCGCTGCTCGTTTCAGAAGGCGTGGATGGGCCGCGCGGCGCATCGGGACGTGGACGTGATGGTCACGGGCCACACGCACCTGGCGACGCGCGCCGAGCACGGCGATCGGCTATACCTGAACAGCGGCTCCTGCAGCGACGGTCAGACGAACTACCTTGCGATCGACACGCGCCTCGCGAGCTACACGGTCGAGAGCGACTACTGAGCGAACCTGTCTCTCGACGAGCCTCGCGCTCGCGGTCACGTTCGTCTCGCTCCACGCGCGCGCCG
Source organism: Polyangiaceae bacterium (assembly GCA_036503835.1). GTDB lineage: Bacteria > Myxococcota_A > Polyangia > Polyangiales > Polyangiaceae > PMG-095. The sequence continues at coordinate 2,233 of DASXWF010001489.1, forward strand.
AATGCGAACGCGCCGCACCCTGGAGCCGGCTCGGCGACTCGGCCGCGCATTTCGCGACACCGCTGCCGCTCTCGCTCACGGCGGGCTCGGCCGTCGTGCTCGCGACGTTTTCCCCCACGGGTCTCGACCACGAGCTCCGGCTCGTCGCTCAAAAAAACCTCGGCGGCAGCTACGGGCAGGAGCAGGTGACGCTGTACGCGCCCTACGTCATCGGAGGCGCCCTGCTCGTCGGCTACGGCGTGACCGCGGCGTTCGGCGCGTGCAAACCACAGAAGTCGCAGGCCGCGATCCTCCAGGCCATGGCGGTCGGGCTGGCCGTGACGGGCCTCTTCAAGTGGAGCTTCGGCCGCGAGTGGCCGAACGCGGGGCGCGATCCCGAAGCGCCCGATCGCCTGTCGCATCCGGAGTACTCCTGGACGTATCGTCCGTTCCAGATGGGGTTCGGGGCCTGGCCGAGCGGGCACACGCTGTCCATGTTCGCCGCGGCCTCGGCCTTTCGCGCCTCCGTGCCGGAGCTCGGCTGGCCGCGCTTTCTCGGCTACCCCGTCGCGGTCGCGGTCGGAGCGGGCATGTGGCTCGCGGACCGGCATTGGGCGTCCGACGTCATTTCCGGAGCCCTGATGGGAGAAGCCATCGGCTCGAGCGCGGGGCAGAGCTTCGCGGACGGAGAGGAGCACAGCGGCTTCGAGCACGGCATGCTGGTCGCAACGCCGGTCGCCGGGGGCGGCACGCTGATTTCCTGGGTCGGAGTGCTTTAGGTATTTTCCGGGCCGCCGAGTACGTCCGCGAGCGTGTAGCGGCGCGCCGGTTTTCCGACCACGAAGCGGGCCGCGCGGAGCGCGCCGTTCGCGAACAGGTCGCGGTTGGACGCGCGGTGCGTGAGCTCGAGCCGCTCGCCGTTGCCGAGCAGGAACACGGTGTGATCGCCGATCACGTCGCCGCCGCGCAGCGCCA
>DASXWF010001490.1:0-1962 GCA_036503835.1 Polyangiaceae bacterium
GCTCGCGTTTCTGCGGACGCTTCCGGGCTGCTCGGTCGATGCGTGCGTGACGGATCCGCCGTACGGCCTGAGCGAGCACCCGCAAAAGGCGATCGTCGAGGCTCTCTCCTGCTGGCTCCGAGGCGAGCCGTACGTCCACAAGCGTTCGGGCTTCATGGGCGCGCACTGGGATGCGTTCGTTCCGGGACCCGAGATTTGGCGCGAAGTGTTCCGCGTCCTGAAGCCCGGCGCTCATGCGGTCGTTTTCTCCGGCACCCGAACGATCGACCTGATGGGCATCGCGCTCCGTCTCGCCGGCTTCGAGATCCGCGATACCCCGTTCGCTGCGATGGGCGCCGGGCTCGTCGGGGCGTGGGTGCAGGGCCAGGGCTTCGCGAAGAGCAAGAAGGCGCACCGGGCAATCGCGATGGAGCTCTGCGAGCTTCCGGGTCGGCACTTCGAGGCAACACTCCCGAAAGGCTCGAAGGCGCAACCGGGCGACCACCTTTGCCCCGACGCCCCCGAGGGCGCCCCGTTCGTCGGGTACGGCACCGGACTCGCGCCGAAGTACGAGCCGATCCTGCTCGTCCGAAAGCCGCTCGACGGGACCATCGGCGCGACGGTTCTGAAGCACGGGACCGGGACGCTCGCGATCGACGCCTGCCGCGTGGCTCACGCCTCGCCCGATGACTTGGCCGACCACGAAGCCCAGGTCGCGGCAATCAAGGCGCGCGGCGGGTCGATGGACAATTCGTGGAAGAACAGCTCCGACCTTTCGGGCGCCTCTGACGTGAACGCCGCGGGCCGATGGGCGCCGAATTTCCTGCTCGTGCACGACGCGCGATGCAAGCGGGTCGGCACGGTCGACGTCGCGGCGAACCCGACCTGGGACACGCCGAACAGGGAGACCGAGCCCAGCGCGTTCACCGGCAAGAAGGTCAGCAAGGTTCGCCACGCGAACGGCCGCGACGGCGAAGCCTCTGCCGATCGTCGCTACACCGAACGCGGCTCTTCGAACTTCGCGCCGCTTCCTGGTGCTCGTCGTGACACTGAGACCGTGGAGCAATGGGAGTGTGTTGAGGGGTGTCCGGTGCGTGAGCTTGATATGCAAAGCGGGGAGGCTCGCTCCGGCGGAGTGACGCACCAACCGAACCGGAGTGGCTACGGGCGTGACTCCTGGACGGCCGGCACGCACGTACAACGCCCGCCGGACACCGGCACCGCCGCCCGCTACTTCCCCCAATTCCAACACGACCCCGAGCTCGACGCCCCCTTCGCCTACGTTGCGAAAGCTGCCCGGGCCGAGCGCGACCGCGGCCTGCAGAACTTCCGCGAGTGCTCCGGCGGCGAGGCTACGGCGCGAACGGACGGAATCCAGAGCCTCGAAAGCCCCCGGTCCGGAGCTGGCCGAGGCGGCGGCATTCGAAACAACCAGCCGACGATCAAACCGATCGAGCTCATTCGATGGCTCGCCCGCCTCGTGAAGCCGGCCCCACGTGACGGCGCCCCGATCGTCGTCGTCCCGTTCGGTGGCGCCGGCAGTGAGATCGTCGCGTGCCTGCTCGAGGGCTACCGGGTGCTCGCGTCGGAGCTCAACAACACGGACGCCGAACCCTTCGTCGAGATCGCCCGCGCCCGAATCCACCACGTCGAGGGCCGCGAGTTCGTTCCGCGCCCGAGCCTGCGATCGACGGAGCCGCCGAAGCAATCGTCGCTGTTCAGACTGGAGAGCGAGTGACCTACCACTGGCGCCTCCTCGCCCTCTCCCTCCTGGCCTGCACAGTCGAGCCCACCTGCGTCTGGTCCCCGATGTCCTGGCAACCCCCACCCGCCACCGACCCAACCCCAACCTGCACCGCCATCATCGGCGCAAACGGCACCGGCCTGCTCTTCGCGAACCAAGACCCCTGCGTCACCGAGCCGAAGCACGAGTGCTGGACATCCCGCCCCGAGGTGATCGCGGACATCCGAGCGTACGTGGAC
>DASXWF010001491.1:0-5802 GCA_036503835.1 Polyangiaceae bacterium
ATCGCCGAGGTGCTGCTCGAGCGCCCGGCTCGAGTCCACGCGACGGACGGCCACGTCGACGTCATCTTCGCGCTCGACGATCTGCCGATCGCGATCCGCGCGGCCGGGCTCGACCGCGATCCGGGGTTTCTTCCGGCCGCGGCGCGTTCCGTCGCGTTCCACTTCCGGTGAGGCCATGAGCGAAACTCCGACGACCGACGAAGGGCCCGGCGTTCTCGAACACTTTCGCTTGCACGTGCTCGCGGCCGTCGCCCAAGTCGTCGAGACGGCGGGTCGCGCGCTCGGATCGCACGAGGGGCTGCTCGAGCAGTTCCCGTTCCTGAGCGGCTACCTCGACGAGCTCGACGAACTCGGTGCGCTGCCCGCCGACGGCTCACCCATCGACTGGGCGACCACGCTCGGCGTTTTTCAGCAGAGCCTGGGCTCGCACCTGCCTCTCCGGGCTTTCGTGGCGCAGGCCGAGCTCGATTTCCCGGCCGTCATGCTGTGGCTCGCGTCCGGGCTGCTCGAAGAGGACGGACGCTTCGGCGGGCTGTTCGAAGCGCTGCAACCGGGCCTCGCTCAGCAACGTCCGACGCCGAGCCTGCTCCAGAGTTTCTGGAGCCAAGAAGTCGAAGACGGCGGCGTGCAGCGACGCCTGCGGCGCCTGCGCGAGCTCGGCGTTCTGGAGGTCGTGAACCCGGAAGCTCCTCGCAACCTCTGGGCGCTGCAGGTGCCGGCGGCGGTTTGGGACGCGCTGCGGGGAGAACCGCTCCGGAACCCGGCGCCGTTCCTGCGCCACGTGCCGGCCTCCGAGCTCGCGGACGGCGAGCCGCCGGTGCTCGAAGCGGCGACGCTGGCGACGGCGAGCGGGCTTTCGGCGCTCTTCACGTCGAAGCAGCTCGACGCCGTCGTCGTGCGCGGACCGCACCACAACGGCCGCAGGACCTTGCTGCGCTGGCTCGCCCGCGAGCTCGGCCGCGGCGTGCTCGAAATCGAGCTTTCCGGCAAGCCGGACGTCGACTCGGCGCGCTTGCGCAGCGCGGCTCCGCTCGCGACGCTGCTCGGCGCTTTGCCGGTGCTGGTGGCCGAGCTCGGGCCGGGCGAGACGCTCGAGCTCCCGGATCGGACCGAGCTCGGCGCGCCGCTCGGTGTCGTGCTCGGTCGTTGCGGAGGGATCCGCGGACCGGCTCTCGAACGCGCGATCACGCTGAACCTGGAGTTGCCGCCCGTGGCTCTGCGCGAGCGACACCTCGCCCGAGCGCTCCGCGAGGAGCCGGACGACCTCGCCCTGCTCGCCGGGCGCTTCCGCATGACGTCGGGCAACCTGCGTCGAGTCGGCAGCTTGGCTTCGGCGCAGGCCAAGCTCGCCGGGCGCGATCGGGTGACGGCCGCGGACTTGCGAGAGGCCGCGCGGGCGTTCGGGCGCCAGGCCTTGGATACGCTCGCGACGCGCCTCGCGGACGCGGGTGACTGGAACGATTTCTCGGCGTCGAGCGAGACGCTGCGCGAACTCCGAACGCTCGAGTTTCGTTGCAGGAACCGCGAACGGCTCGGCGCGGGCGTCGGGGAGGCGCTCGCGCGCGGGCTGAACGTGGGCGTGCGCGCTCTCTTCCAGGGGCCGAGCGGGACCGGCAAGACGCTGGCGGCGCGGCTCGTGGCCGCGGCCCTCGGCAAGGAGCTCTACCGGGTCGATCTCTCGGCCGTCGTCAACAAGTACATCGGCGAAACCGAGAAGAACCTCGCGCGCGTCTTCGCCGTCGCCGAAGAGCTCGACATCGTACTGCTCTTCGACGAAGGCGACGCGCTCCTCACTCGGCGTACCGGCGTGACGAGCTCGAACGATCGCTACGCCAACCTGGAGACGAACTTCCTCTTGCAGCGCATGGAATCGTTCGAAGGCATCGTGATCGTCACGACCAACGCGGGCGAGCTGATCGACGGCGCCTTCCAGCGCCGCATGGACGTGATCGTCGACTTTCGTCCGCCCGATCCGATCGAACGCTGGTCGCTCTGGCAGCTGCACCTGCCGCCGGCGCACGACATCGATCCCGCGCTCCTGCACGAGGTCACGACGCGCTGCCAGTTCACGGGCGGGCAGATTCGCAACGCCGTGCTGCACGCTTCGCTGCTCGCGCTCGCGGACGGCGGAGCCATGCACAGCGAGCATCTCGAGGGCGCGATTCGACGCGAGTACCGAAAATCGGGCGGAGTCTGCCCCTTGCGCCAGCACGCGGTGGGGCACGCCTGATGCCCGCGGGCGCGCGCCTCTTCCCCGCGTCGCCGAAGCCCTCGGGTGGTCCGGTCGTTCCGCCCCTGCGCTCGCCGCGGGTGAAGGTCGCGCGCGCGGCGAAGGACGCGCGCTTTCAAAAGGTCATCGGTCAGCTCCAGCAACGCGCGCGCAAGGCGGCCACGCATCCGCCGGCGGCGCGCAAGGCCGCCGAGGCCCAGGCCGCTGCCAAGGCACCGCCGAACGAGAAGGAGGCCGGCGCACGCGCCAACCAGGTCGATCAGATGAAGGACGCGAAGACCGAGAAGCCGAACAAGGGCGGCTTCCTCGCGGTGCTCCGCGCCGAAATCGAAAAGGTGATGCCCAAGAACTTGGACCAAGCGGACAAGTTCATGGAGGGCGGCGAGTCGCAGCAGATGAAGGGCGCCGTCGGGGGCAACGTCAGCCAGCAGAAGCAGCAGGCGGCGGGTCCGACCGAGACCGCGACCAAGGCTCCGCCGGACACCGGCAAGGTCGAAGGCAAGGACGTCACGCCGCTGCCCGCCGATCCGGCTGCGCCCGCCGCGCCCGTCGCCGGCGCGGATGCGATGCCGGCACCGGCGCCCGCGGCCGACGTGCAGAAGCCCGCGACCGAGGCCGCCGCGTCCGCGGATCAGAAACTGAAGGACGCCGAGCTCACCGACAAGCAGCTCAAGAAAGCCAACGATCCGCGCTTCAGCGGCGCGCTCGGCGCGCGTGACAAGGCGAAAGCTACCGCCGCCGCCGGCCCCGCCAAGTACCGCGCGAGCGAGACGAACGCCCTCAATCGAGCCAAGGCCGGAGCGACGGCGGACAGCGGCAAGGGCGCGGCCGCCCTCGCGGCCACGAAGACCGCGACCTCGGGCAAGACCAAGACGCGCCAGCAAGTCGCCAAGGAAAAAGACGAAGCGGCGCGCAAGAAGGTCGCCGACGACATCGCGGCGATCTTCGACAAGACCAAGAGCAAGGTCGAAGAGAAGCTCTCGACCCTCGAGACCGACGTGATGGCGATCTTCGACGCGGGCGCCGACGCGGCGCTCGCCAACATGAAGGACAGCGCCAACACGGAAATCGAGAAGTACAAGTCGGAGCGCTACAGCGGCTTCATCGGCAAGGGGCGGTGGCTCAAGGACCTCTTCAGCGACACCCCGCCCGAAATCAAGAACATCATCGCGCGCGCGCGCACGCGCTTCACGGCCGAAATGGACGCGCTCGCCGTGCGTGTGGCAGCGCTCGTCGATCGGCGCCTGGCCGAGGCGAAAGCCATCGTCGCCGCCGGTCAAGCCGAAGTGAAGCGTTACGTCGCGAGCCTGGCTCCGAACCTGCGCTCGGCGGGACGAGCGGCCGAGCAAGAGATGGCCGCCAAGTTCGACGAGCTCAAGAACTCCGTCGACGAGAAGGCCAACGACCTCGCCGAGAAGCTCGCCCAGAAATACAAGGACGCTTCCGAAAAAGCCGACTCGGCCGCGAAGGAAATGGAGGAGGCGAACAAGGGCGCGCTGAAGGGCCTCGCGGACAAGATCGGCGAGATCGTCAAGATGCTGGCCGAGTTCGCCGACCGCGTCGTGGCGCTCTTCAAGAAAGCCGCCGGGGTCGTCAAAGAGATCATCGCCGACCCGATCGGCTTCCTCGGTAACCTGCTCGCGGCGATCAAACAGGGCATCGGCAAGTTCGTCAGCAACATCTGGACGCACATCAAGAAGGGCTTCATGACGTGGCTCTTCGGCGAGCTCACGAAGGCCGGCGTCGAGATCCCGTCCGACCTGACGCTGCCCTCGATCCTGAAGCTCGTGCTCGGCGTGCTCGGGCTCACCTGGACCAACATTCGTCCCAAGATCGTCAAGAAGATCGGCGAAGGCGCGGTCACCGTCCTCGAAAAGGTCGTGGAGATGCTCGCGAAGCTCTTCACGTCCGGCCCGGAAGCGCTCTGGGAAGAGATGAAGGCGTTCGTCGGCGACCTGAAGGGGATGGTGATCGACGCCATCATCGACTGGGTGATCAACAAGGTGATCACGTCGGCCATCACGAAGGTGGCGTCGATGTTCAACCCCGCGGGCGCGATCATTCAGGCCATCATCATGGTCTACAACGTCGGGGCGTGGCTGGTCGCGAACATCGGGCGCATCCTCGACTTCGTCGAATCCGTCGTGAACTCGGTCGATCGCATCGTCAAGGGCGACGTCGGTGGTGCGGCGACGTTCGTCGAAATGGCCCTGGCGCGCATGGTGCCGATCCTGATCGGCTTCCTCGCGAGCTTGCTCGGCCTGGGCGGGCTATCCGCGAAGATCAAGAGCTTCATCGAGAAGGTGCAAGCGAAGGTCTCGAAGGCCGTCGACGTGGTGATCGACAAGGTCTTCAACCTCATCAAGAAGCTGTTCGGGAAGGGGGGCGCGAAGGACAAGGACAAGGACAAGGACGACGGCAAGGCCGTCGATTGGAATGCCGTAAAGCAGAAGTTCAAGGACGACGACCAGCACGATCACACGGTCTATGTCGCGGTCGCAGGCGGCACACCGACACTCACCGTCGCCAGCGCTCCCAAGGCCGCGATGGAGTTCATCGTCTGGTTCGTCGGGGAGAAGGGCGACACGTGGGCCAAGAACGAGAAGAACAAACCCAAGATCAAGACGGCGAAGAGCGCCGCGACCGCCGCGGAGAAGGTCGTTACCAAGATCGCGCAGGCGAAGAAGGCGAAGAAGGGCGAGGCGGCCATCAAGAAGCTGCAAAAGGATCTGCTGGAGAAGAACGTGGCCCTCGGTGAGGCGGTGAGCAAGCTCGTCGGCGACAGCTCGCTGTGCGATGTCGAGAAGTACAAGCTGGAAGGTCTCACGGGCACGTACGGTTCGATGCCGAAGCCTTCCGGCGATGACCTGACTGCCGACCACCAGCCGCAGGCCGCCGTCCTTCAAGCCTGCGCCAAGTTCGACTATTTCGATGACAAGGGTGAGCTCGTCGAGCGTGCAGCAGGCCGTGCCAAGGCGGGTTTTGCCATCAACCTCTACAAGGTGCGCCACGCTGCGGGCCGGACGTTCGGGTCGAAGGGCAAGGGGACGAAGGAAAGCTTCCTCAAACGAGTCAAGCCGCTCGTCAAGAAAAAGCCGCCCGCAGAGCAGCGCAAGATCGCGGTGAAGGAGCTCAAAGCCGAGCTCAAAGAGGACGTGGACGAGATGAAGGCGGTCGCCAACAAGGACGCCGCCCACAAGTACTGGCTCGACGTGATGGGGAAGAAGCCCAAGCCCGCCAGCAAGAAACAGAACGAGAAGCTGGTGAAGGAGATCCGCGCTCGAATCCTCGCTGGCGAGGACCAGCTTGCGGCGCAGGACATGAACTCACTCGTCAAGTAGCGAGTGAGAGATCGGGAAAGGTGACGCTTGTTTCGGAATGTCCACGCCGTGCTCGTTCATGAATCCCGCGAATGCGTGCTCGATCTCGTGCGCAACTTGCACTCGCTGGATCCCGTCTCGAAGATACTGATTTACGACGGCGGCAAAGATCCGGCGCTTCTCCGCGACGGCGTTGACTGGGAGCGCTACGGCGCGGTCGTGCATCCTGCGCCCCGCCCGATGCGCTGGGGC
>DASXWF010001492.1:0-6710 GCA_036503835.1 Polyangiaceae bacterium
CAGACTGCTGCGGTGCAGTGGGAGCGCGGCGGCCACGCTGACGCCGTGGTCTGGCTGCGGCGCGCGGCGGAGGCGGCCATCGAAGCGGGGAAGTTCGGTAGGGGGGCCGACCTGCAGCGCGGCGCGAACCTCGTCCACACCTGGGTGGAGCGCGGAGTGGTCGGTCCGGCGCCCGATGAGGACGACGGGGTGGACGCGCTGCTCGCGACGGAGGCACCCGACATCGAAACGAGCGAGATGCGGGGCCTCTCGCAGAGCCTGGTGGACGTGCTCGAGGCGGAGGCGCGCGGCGACTTCGGATCCGGCCGGCCGCCGCAGGTCTCGGCGGTGACCGACGTCGGCGACCTCGGCGATCTCGAGGACGTCGAGGACATCGAAGTGGACGACGTGGTCGACCTCGAGGACATTCCGTTCGAGGACGAGCCGCCCACGAAGGTTCCGTTCGAGGAGGAGCCGACGACTCGCGCGGTCCCGAGCTCGCGCCGTCCGAGGTTGGTCGCCGTCGACAACGCCGAGGAAGGAAGCAGGCGATCGCCGTCGTCGTCCCGGGGCACGGGCGTGCTGCCGCCGTTGCCGATCCCACGCATCTCCACGCGCCCGCCGAAGCCCGCGCGCAGCACGCGCCCGCCCCGAACGGAGCCGGCACCCGCGCCGAGTCCGCCTTCATCGCGCGCGCCCCAGGCGAGCGTCGTCTCCTCCGAGGACCTGGAGGTCGAGCTTCCGCCGCCTTCGGCGCCGCTCGAGGAGCAGCCGCCGCGGTCGGTGAGGCTGCGTTCCGAGCCGCCGTTCGAGGCGACTCTGGTGGATGTCACGCAGCCCGGCTCGCCGAGCTCGTTACCCGCCGCCGAGGTGACCGATGAGGAGCTGACCGATGAGCCGGTCGCCGACGAGCGTGTCATCGAGGAGCCGGTCACTGCCGAGCCGCCGGCCGTCGCTGCGGTCGACGAGCCGGTGGTCGAAGCTCAGCTGCTCGATCCGCCGTACGTGGAGCCGACGCTCGTCGAGTCGAACCGGCCGGACGAATCTTCCGACACGCCCGCACCCGATACGTCGCCGTCGGGGCCGGGCAGCGCCGTTGCAGCGCCTTCGGAGCGAAAGCAGGGCGTGGATGTCGCGCTGCTCGAGTCGTGTCGTGGCCTGGAAGATCTGCCGCCCGAGACGCAAGCCGAGCTCGCCGCGCGCGCGACGCTCGAGAAGCTCGCGCCCGAGCAAGAGGTGAGCGGCTTCGGGCTCGCGATCGTCGCCGCCGGGGACGTGCTGGTCATGCCGACGATCGCGGAGGCCGCCTGCGGGCACGCGAAGCAGGGCGAGCCGGTGTTTTCGCGCGGCAACCTGGCCGAGGGTGTCTCGTTGCGCGTCGTGGCGCTGATGGACGGCGCCGAGGTGGCGGTGTTCCGCAGCGAGGATTTCGAGCACGTGCTCGAGACCTGCCCCTGGGTCGCCGAGGAGCTCCGTACGGTCGCGGATCGCTTCCAGGCGCTGGCCGGCGTCGCCATGGGGCCGCTCGGCGAGCGGCTCGACGACATGATGCGCGCGATGGTGACGGATCGCTGTGAGGTGCGGCTGCTCCAGGCGGGCGACGTGCTGATGGAGCAGGGCAAGCCGGTCGCGGGCCTTCATATCGTAGGCGGCGGCAAGCTCGAGGGTGTGCGGGACGGCGCGGTCACGGGCGAGCTCTTCCCCGGTGACCTCGCGTTTGCTTCCGCGGTCCTGTCGCACGAGAAAGCGCCGGCGACGTTGCGCGCCGCGGAGGGCGGTGCGCTCGTCGTCGTGGCGGACCGGATGACGACGCACGAGCTGCTCGTCAGCGTGCCGCCGCTGCTCGAGTTGCTGGCGACTTCGTAGAGGGTCCGCGGGCGAACCGCCGCTCAGTGCGGTTCGTTCGAGCAGACGAGCTCGGGGCCCTGCACCAGGTTGTTGGCGTCGTTGCACTCGGCGATCGTGTCCGCCGGATCGGCGATGACCCAGAGGGTGACGGTGCGCTGCTGGCCGCCGATGTCGATCGTCACCTCGACGCTGCTGCCGGCGGCCAGCGCGTCGATCGTCGTCTCGCCGAGGACCTCACCGCCGGAGCTCGGGTCGCCCGCGTAGACTCGAACGACGACGTTCGCGGCGTCCTCGGCGCCGGCGTTGGTGACGGTGACGTGGACGTCGCCCGCGCAGTCGGCGGAACCGACCACGACGAGGAGGTCGGCGAGCGCTTCGCCGGGATCGACGTCTTCGCTGAGCTCGTTGTTGTCTTCGCGGCATTCGCGCTCCCGGCTGCCGGCCGCGCCGTTGCCGCCGTCGATGGTGGCGCGCACGCTGTCCGGCAGCGCGGTGTCGTTGGGCGCCGGATTGTTGCCGACCGCGTAGCTCACGGTGACGAGCGTCGACGTGCCGGGCTCGAGGCTCTTGTCGAGCACGAGCACGATGGGCACCTGGTTGGCGTCGTCGAGCGTGGTCTCGGCGCCGCCCCAGCTGCCGTAGAACGCGACCTCGACGCCCGGGCCGACGCGCAGATCGCCCTGATTCTTGACGACGACGGTGATCTCGATCTGCTCGGAGAGCTCGCCGCAGCGGGCGTCCGGCGAGGAGATCTGCATCGCGGTGACGACGAGATCGGGGGCGACGCCGTAGGTGCGCGGCTGTGAGCGGTAGGTGTTGTAGACGCGGCCGTTGAGCGGCTTGAAGCTCTCGGGCTCGTGGACCGGGATGGCGCCGCTCTCGAGCACGTTGGTCACGTGGTAGCTGTGCTGGTTCCAGACGCGGCGGGCGGCGACCCAGGTGTCGGTCGAGTCGCCGAGCACGCTGATGCCCGCCGGCAGCGTGTCCTTCGCGACGGTGCCGTTCGCGCCGTCCCGCAAGAGGTCACCGGACCAGCCGTTGTTGTTCGTGTCGCCTTCGTCGCACTGCTCGAAGGAGTTGTTCTGCACGAACACGATTTCGGCGTTGCCGTCGTTGTCGACGTCGGCGATCACGGGGTTCTCGATGGCCGTGCGGCTGACCGAGGGCAGCGCGATGTAGACGAGGCCCGTCGCGCCGTCGTAGATGCGCAGGTAACATTCGTCTCCGTACACGACCTCGGCCGCGCCGTCGCCGTTGAAGTCGAACACGCTCGACGAGGTCACGCGGCTCGAATCGTCCTCGCTCACGCGCTTCCAGCCGTTGTGGAGGCACACGCAGCGTTCGGCGATTTCGTTGCAGGTGGTGCCGGCGAGAGTGCAGTCGGCGTCCGTCGTGCAGGCGGTGTCTCCGGGGCTGCGCGCCGGGTTGGTCTGCGGAGGCGGGTTCGTCGCGTCGAGCTCCGCGCCCCAGGCCGGGCAACTCGCGGTGTCGGGTGCTTGCAGGTCGATGACGCTGTAGAAGTTGGCGAGGGCCGTCGCGATCTCGGGAAATCCGTCGCCGTCGAAGTCGTCGATGTTCGGCGCGCCACCGGAATCACCGCCCTCGAGATCGTCGTCCTTCAGCAGCGCGCCGCTCGCGCCGTCGAGGATCACGAGGTGGCCGTTCGAGATCAGAATCACCTCGGGCTTGCCGTCGAGTGGGTTCGCGGGTCCCGGCGGCTTCGCGGCGCAGTCGTCCGCGGACGTGCAGGCTCCGAGCACGTCGGCGATGGCGCAGAATCCGTGCGCTTGTCGCGTGCCGAGCTGCGACTGGGAGTTCCACACCGTTTCCAGCGGGCACGGCAGCTCCGCCGTGCCGCATCCCGCCGGAGGGCTCGCGGGCAGGCGGTAGAGCGTCGGACCGGCGGCGATCTCGAGGCCGGCGTCCGGGCTCAGATCGCCGATGCAGACCGTGGGGCCGTAGATCAGCATTCCCTGGTCCTGGATCCCGCGACCGCCCGCCGTGGCCGCGTAGATCTTGTCGATGGCGAAGGCGCCGCCCGCGTCCTTCGTCAGCGAGATCACCCGGTTGCCGACGACGATCTCGGGCATGCCGGCGAAGTCCAGGTTCGCGAGCGCCGGTGCCGAGGTGTAGTTGCTTCCGGTGGGCTCGAACACGTCCTCCGGGCTCGTGAACAGGACCTCCCCGCGGTTGCTCAGGATCTGGAACCCGCCGGTTTCGAGGGGCAGGACGATCTCCGGGAAGCCGTCGGCATCGAGGTCACCGGCGGCTGGCGCGGAGCCGCCGATCCCCAGTCCGGCCTCGAGCGGCATGGCTCCGGTGCCGCAGTCGGTCGTGACGGGCTCGCCGCGGCTCCAGTACGCGCCCGCCTCGTCCGCGTACGCGGCCGCCGGCGTCGCGGGACGCGCGGGATTGCCGCAGAGCGCGAAGAAGTCCTGCCCCTTGTCGGGGCCGCCGCCGTGCACGGCGCGCAGCACGCCGTTGAAGTCGCGGTCGTCGCCGTCGTGGGTGATGAAGACGATCTCGGGAAAATCGCGCTCGTCGGCCTTGCCGTCGCCGTTGTCGTCGTCGAGGCTGATGACGAGCGGCGGCGAAACGACCTGTGACGACCAGGGGAAGGCCTTGCCCGCGGCGTCGTCGTTGGCGTCGTCGGTCATGTTCATCGCGTACTGATGCCGCGTGCCGTCGCCCCAGCGGAACTCGATCGCCGGCAGCACCTCGCTGAACGGCGTGGCCGGCAGCGTGCAGGTCGGCTCGATGCCCGTGCCCAGGCAGGTACCGGCCTCGCACGTCATGAACGGCGGACAGTCCCAGTCGTCCTCGCAGGTGCAGGCGCCCGCCCCGGCTGCATCCTGAGCGCACGCGCTCTCGAAGTAACCGGCGCTCGCGCAGGCGATCGGCGCGCCGGGCTTCCCGTTCGATCCGCACACTCGGATGATGTCGTCCGCGCCGCAGGTGCGCGTGTCGGGTTGGCATTCGTCGGCGACGCACTCGCCCGTATCGACGTCGCAGAACATCTCTTCGGCGCACGCTGCATCCGAGTCGCACTTGTCGATGCAGACGTGGCCGCCGCCCGCGGCGGAGACGCAGAGCTCGGTCGCCTCACAGGCGATGTCGTCGCAGGTGTTGTCGACGCAGCTGCCCGCGCCGTTCGTGGTCTCGCAGCGCTGGCCCTCGCCGCATTCGATGCTCTGGCAGGGATCGACCGCCGTCTCGCCCGAGCTGCCGGCGTTCGCCCCGCCCATCCCGGCCACGATCAGCGTGCCGCCCGTCCCGCCGCCGCCGGAGCGACCCCCGGGTCCCGTGCCGGCAGAGCCGGCGGTCGTTCCCATGCCGGCCGCGGGCGGATCGAGGCCCCGCGGTCCCTCGGAACGTTCACCGCCCGAGCAGGCGATCGCCAGCGCCGAGGCGAGCGCCAGCGCCGCGCTCTCGATCGACCGAGCCAGCAGGGGCACGCCAGTCCCTGCGGCGTTCCTGTGCCGATGATGATGGATATTTGCGCCGGCATCGATCCGCGACGGAGCGCGTTCCGAGGGCGTCGTCATTTTCGCGCTACGCATCAATCGGCGCTTCGATCGCATCGTGTCAGCACTTTCGCTCGAGTCAGAGTGCCGCGCGGCTCGTCGCGAGTCTCGCGTCGCATCTGGTCTGTGTGATTCCCGACATGAATCGGCTCGATCACGTTCGCCTCGTTTCGAAGGTGACGTCCCAATTTCTCGGTGGGCGCTCGAAATCCGCGCTTGACGCGGCCCCGTCACTCGCGGTTGCTAGAACCGGTCCCAGGCCGTGCGAGCGCAGCTCGATTGAGTGCGCCTCAGGTCCGGGCGCACGAAGGGACAGTGGGTTCTGCCGAGCACGGACGCGGCCCGTATCTGACGACGGCGCTGCACGGGCTGTCCGCGGCGCTGCATTTCGCGCTCGCCACGCGGTCGTGCAGAAGAGGCTGAGCCGATGGACCGGACTGCCGAGCGGAAGGGCTCACGCGCTCGCGGCGTGAACGGTCGTGGCCGGATCGACGCTGCGCTCGCCGGTGCTCTCCCGGACGAAGTCCAGGGCGAACCGGTCGACTGCCTGCCAATCCGTGTACTCGTAGTCGCGCGTGGTGTCCGTGTCGCCGCCCTCCTTGGCAGAGATGCGGCGCATCACGAAGCGAACGAGGAAGTTGTACTTCGAGTAGAGCAGCGCTCCGGCGAGGAGCTCGACGCGCCTCGGCCGCCAGCCGGTCTGCTCGACGAACTTCTCGACGAGCGGCAGGGTTTGCGCGCGCCCGTCGGAGGTCCGACTGGCGACGGCGAGGCCGACCGAAAAGAACGCGGAGGGTACGCGCTCCAGCAGGGCGTGGTGCGTCCGGACGAAGCGCAGGACGGAGCGCGGATAGCCGCCGGCATGGATGGGAGCGCCGACGAAAACCGCCTGAAAGCGACCATGCTCCGGGACGACCCGCGGGTGGTCCGTGTCCACGAGGTCGACAGTGTGACCCTCGTGTCGGAGCGTGTCGGTGATACGCCGGGCGATCTTCTCCGTCTGTCCTTCCTTGGTCGCGTAGACGACGAGGATGCTTGCCATGATGGAACTCGAAGGAGCAAGGAGCGTTCCAGCGGACTCCCCCTCCGCGAGCGCGATGGGTTCGAGGATCGCGCGTGCGGACGGGCAGATGTTGCGCGGGGCCCCGAATCGACGAAAACATTGCCGGGGCCGAAGCGGTGTGTGGAGCGGGGTCGCTACGGTGCGCGGGACCAACCGATTTCGGCTGCGGTGCTCGCCCCGACCCAGAGCTCGTCGAGGGAACGCGGCGGGATTTGCTGCTCGGCGTCGATCGGCCGGTTTCGTGCCATGACTTCGACGTAGAGCTGCGGGTAGAGCGGGACTTTGTCGGGTTCGGC